>JAFUJG010000281.1 GCA_017468215.1 Clostridia bacterium
CATCCCTTGTAAAGGTTACCTTGCAATCCAGGTTTACTCTGTCGCCCACAACCGTATATACCCTCTTGACATTTGCGTAGGGCAAGTAATCAACATTGGCAAGAAGAATAGTTGTGTCTTCTTCGATAACAAGACGGTTTACATACATACTCTCGCCTATTGCGGGATTCACAGCAAGCCCTGTAACGCTGTCATACATAACAAGGGAGCTGCACACCTCGCTACCGTGGTTGCCGCCTGTAAACTCAAGGTTTTGGGTGATGGGGTTAAACACTCTGAAAACATATTCCCAGTCGGTACCGCCGCCAATAACCGTTTTTTGGATACCTGTATTGTCTACAAGGCTGAAATCGCCTAAATTCCATGTTCCCCACGCAGTTTTATAAAGCTGGAGCTTCAACATTTTTCCGCTCTGGGTGTAGTGAAGCACCTCGTAAAGCTCATCATCAACATGAGTAACAACCATGTCGGCATAGTCAACCTTTGTATGATAATAATGCTGCGCATCCATCGAAAGATCCGTTATTGAATTTGTAACAAAGCCTGCCGCCTTGGCATTGGTACATCCCAGTGCAAGGGTAAAAGCAAGCACAATCAAAACTATCTTTTTAAACATTTTTCGGGTCCTTCCCATTTTTATTTTGCTTCGAGATGGCTTTTTTCAACCATTGCATCAATTTCCTGGGTAAAATCAACAGCTTCGGCCTTTTCCTTGGAAACATACATTAAGTATTCAATATTGCCCTCGGGGCCACGTATGGGCGAAAAGTCCAAACCTTTAACCTTAAAGCCCAAATCCTGTGTAAAGGCGGTAATCATTTTTACAACATCCTTATGCACGTTTATGTCACGTACAACGCCTTTTTTGCCTACGTTTTCACGGCCTGCCTCAAACTGAGGCTTTATAAGTGCAACCATCTCGGCTCCGTCCTTCATAAGCTCATATGCCACAGGAAGCACAAGCTTAAGCGAGATAAACGCCACGTCAATAGAAACAAAGTCAAGTGCATCTTCGATATCCTCTCTTGTTACAAAGCGGATATTGGTTCTTTCCATGTTTACAACCTTTTCGTCGCAACGCAGTTTCCATGCAAGCTGACCGTAGCCTACATCAACGGCAAAAACCTTGCCTGCACCATTTTGCAGCATACAGTCGGTAAAGCCGCCTGTGGATGCACCAATGTCCATGCAGACCTTGTCTGTAAGCACTATAGGAAAGCTTTTCATGGCTTTTTCAAGCTTAAGCCCGCCTCGGCTTACATATTTGAGGGTTTCGCCCCTTACTTCTACTTTGTCTTTTTCGCCAATCTGGTCGCCAGCTTTATCACTGCGCTGATTGTTAACAAAAACCTTGCCTGCCATTATGAGGCTTTTAGCCATTTCACGGCTGGGACACAGCCCTTCTTCAACAAGGTATAAATCAAGCCTTTTCTTCGCCATCAAACCATTCCTTCTCTATGGTATCTCGTATACTGATTGCATCAAAGGAATATCTTTGCTCGAGCTCGGAATATTCACCGTGAGTTACAAACTCGTCCAATGCAACAGAAATATATTTCATTTCAACGCCTCTTTGCATCAAGAGCCCTACAATGCTTTCGCCTACACCGCCACGGCGCATGGACTGTTCAACACAAACCAGCTTGCCTGTTTTTCTGACACTTTTTTCGATTGTTTCGATATCTAAGGGTGCAATTGTTCTTACGTTTATAACATCGCTCTTGATACAGTCGTCGGAAAGAAGCTTTCCGCATCTTACTGCTTCGGAAAGTGTTACGCCCTCGCTTACAATTGTCACGTCACAGCCTGACCTTACCGTATCGGCTTTTGACAATACAAAGTCACCTGCATCGTAAACATACTGGTTCGAGCCTCGGGGGTAACGCACCACAACAGGTCCGTCACACTCGTTTACTGCATAACGGAGCATTTTTCGCAGCTCCTCAAAGGAACAGGGCGATAAAATTTTAATGTTGGGTACAGATGAAAAGAACGATATATCAAATATCCCTTGGTGGGTTTTTCCGTCGCCGGGGACAATGCCTGCACGGTCGATGGCAAAAACCACATGGAGATTTGAAAGTGCCACGTCATGCACAATGGAATCGTATGCTCTTTGTGCAAAGGTGGAATACAGGCTTACCACAGGCACCATGCCACTTCCTGCAAGACCTGCCGCAAAAGTAACGGCGTGCCCTTCGGCTATGCCTACGTCATAAAACCTTGCGGGGAATTCCTTAGCAAAGCCGTTGAGGCCACTTCCCAATGTCATGGCAGGTGTTATAACAGCCACCTTGTCGTTTTCCCTTGCGATTGCCGATATTTCGTCGCCAAATACCGAGGAATAGGTCTCGTTAGTGCTTTCCCTTCC
>JAFUJG010000282.1 GCA_017468215.1 Clostridia bacterium
CTGTCACGCTTTGCGTTCTGCTTTACATATCCTGCCGAATCCTCAATGGGAAGGAGGGAGGAGAGTGCGTAAATAAGATAGCCGTTATCTGTTTTTTCTAAACAGAACTTTTGATTATCTGCCGTGCCTGCGTTGTAGGTGATAATTGCAGCACCCGGATTTTTAGAATTGCCGTTAACGTCAAAGTTTTTGTTGTTAACAACATACTTAATGTAATAGTAGCCTTCTGTGTCGGTTTTTGTAAGGGTAAAGCCCTGGAAATTATAATGATAAAATTCTGTCATTTCCAAGCCATTATCGGTTACACTGATAGCCTTGCCCGAGGCTTTGTTTACAAAGGCATAGGTTTTGCCTTCTTCAATTGTTACTTCGTTTTTGGGAGTTGTAAGGATAACCGTGTGTGTTTCCTGCTCCCATGAAACTGTTTTGTTGAAAGCTTCGCTTATGGCACGGATTGGAAGGTATGTTGTTCCGTCCTTTAAAATGGGATTGACAACATTGCCGTTTATATCCATGGGGATAATTCGCTCGCCGTTGATATAAACGTTTACAACATCAGTTTTTACTGCTTTTTCAGGGGCACCGTTGATAAATACACTTTTAGTTTCGTCGTTCCACTCAATGCTGAGATTAAGTGCGGATGCAACTGCACGGACTGGAAGATATGTTGTACCGTTAAGAAGTATCGGGCGAACAACATTACCGTTTACATCCTTGCATTCCAGTTCAACTCCGTCGATAACCACTGTAATATAGTCAGCAGCGGCAAATGCGGAAACTGATGATAAAATCAGCATGAAAACCAATGCAAAAGAAAGAAACTTTTTCATCTGTTTTCCTCCTCGGAATATTTATATATACAATTATATATTATACGGTAGCATTTGTCAAAATAATTTGTATAAATATTCTAAAAAGGGGTTGCAAAAATATGCGGTGGGGTGTATAATTATGAATATTTTTAAACCAGCTTGAAAGGATGTCTTTTTTTATGATAAAGGTTGGCGTTTTAGGTGCAACAGGTTATGCAGGCGAGGAGCTTGTAAGGCTTCTGTCGGGACATAAAGAGGTTCAGATAAAAATGCTTGTTTCCCACTCCTATGTAGGTCAGAAAATGAGTGATATTTACCCTCATTTAAGAGGTATATGTGATATTGTATGCGAGGATTTGGATGTAGATAAGGCTGCAAAAGAATGCGATGTTGTATTCACAGCCCTTCCTCACGGTGCATCGAAGGAGGTTATTCCTGCACTTTTCGAGGCAGGCTTGAAGGTTATTGACCTTTCAGGTGATTTCAGATATAACGATGTTAAGGTTTATGAGCAGTGGTACGGTGAAAAGCACTCTGACCCCGAGCTTCTGGACGAATCCGTTTACGGTCTTTGCGAGCTTCACCGTGACGAGATAAAATCCGCAAGGCTTATTGGTAACCCCGGCTGTTATACAACCTGCTCAATTTTAGGTATGGCACCTCTTGTAAAGATGGGTTATATCGATAATCAGTCAATTATTATCGACGCAAAAAGCGGCGTTACAGGTGCAGGCAGAGGCTTACATGTAAATTATCATTTCTGCGAATGTACTGAAAATATTATGGCATACAAGGTTGGCACACATCGCCACACAAGCGAAATTGAACAGGAACTTTCGCTTCTGGCAGGGGAGGAAATTGCACTTTCCTTCACACCTCACCTTGTACCCATGAAAAGAGGCATTTTTGCAACCTGCTACGCTAATATGAAGCTTGACAAAACAACCGAGGAGGTTGTTGAGCTTTATAAAGAGTTTTATAAAAACGAAAAGTTTGTACGTGTTTATGATGCAGGCAAGCTTCCTGAAAGCAACCATGTATCGGGCAGCAATTTTGTAGATATCGGTGTTACTGTTGACAAGAGATTAAAGCGAGTGATTGTTGTAAGTGCAATCGACAACCTTTTCAAGGGTGCTGCCGGACAGGCTGTACAAAACATGAACATTATGTTCGGTCTGGATGAAAGTACAGGCATCGGCAATGCCGGATTCTATATGTAAGGAGAATATTAATATGAATTCACATATCGAAAAAGCTAACGTTTTAGTTGAAGCCCTTCCGTATATGCAAAGGCTTTCGGGAAAAACTATTGTTGTTAAATACGGCGGCAATGCCATGATAAATGAAGAACTTAAGGAAACAATAGTTGAAGATATTGCACTTTTAAAGCTTATCGGTGCAAATCCTATCGTTGTGCACGGCGGCGGTCCCGACATTACAAATGCACTTAAGAGTTTTAATATCGAAACAAAATTTATAAACGGTTTACGCTACACAGATGCCGAAACAATGCGTATTGCCCAGATGGTTCTGGTAGGTAAAACAAACAAGGAAATCGTATCCTTGGTTGAAAAGCATGGTGGTAATGCAATCGGTATTTCGGGCATTGATGGCAAGTGTATCAAATGTACAAAGAAAAAGACCATTGTTGGCGGCAAGGAAGTTGACCTTGGTTTTGTAGGCGAAATCGTAAGGGTTGACGGCAAGGTTATTAACCTTATCTGCAAGGATAAGTATATTCCTGTTATTGCTCCTATCGGCATTGACGATGAGGGTAACAGCTACAATATCAATGCTGATGACGTAGCAAGTGCGGTGGCAGCTGCAGTTGGTGCAGAAAAGCTTATTTTCCTTACAGATATCGAAGGCGTAAAAGACGTTGACGGTAATGTTATCTACGAGATGACCAGTGCTGATGTTGAAGAAAACATTAAAACCGGTGTTATCAGCGGCGGGATGATACCCAAGGTAACAGGCTGTGTTGATGCTATCGAGGCGGGTGTGCAGAAGGTACATATAATTGACGGACGTGTGCATCACTGCTTGCTTCTGGAGATATTCACAGATAAGGGTATCGGCACTATGATTACTAATTGATTTTTATAAAAATCAATTAGCAATCAAGTAATAAGTAATAGGGAATAGTGAATAAGTATGGTAAAGACTAATGCAATGCGGCTTTTAGAGCAGGCAGGCATAAAGTTTGAAACAAAAGAATACGAGGTTGACGAAAACGACCTTTCGGGCGAAACTGTAGCAGCAAAAGTAGGCATGGACCCCGACAGCGTTTTTAAAACCCTTGTTACAAAGGGCGACAAAAACGGAGTTGCGGTTTTCTGCATACCTGTAACAGGAGAGCTTGATTTGAAAAAGGCTGCAAAAGTGACCGGGAACAAGAAGATTGAGATGGTTGCAGTTAAGGAGCTTTTGGGCTTAACCGGCTATATCCGAGGCGGCTGCAGTCCTGTAGGCATGAAAAAGGCTTATCCCACATACATTGACGAAACTGTAATTTTATTTGATGAAATTGCCGTTTCGGCAGGGGTGCGAGGCTGCCAGATGATATTAAACGGCGAAGCGCTTGCCCAATATGTTAATGCCAAAATAGTTGAATTATGTATGTGAAAAAAGCCCGTGGTTATCACGGGCTTTTACTTTGGGAAAATGTATATACAAAATTTCACAAGCGTGGTATAATAACCGCAAAAAATGCGATTATTATATGCTCCGCAGGATTCTATGCACCGCCGAGATTTTCCTCACACACTCGGAAACGGTGATGTGCCCATTATACCATTGAAATCCTTCGGATTTATGGTATAATAGCTGTGTGACATACATTTTCGAGCTTTATGCAAGGATGCGAAAATTTGTGCCACAACAATCGGAGGCGTGTGTTTTTTGTGCATCGACTTCGGTTGCTGCATTTTTTAATGTACGGAGGATGAAAAAATGAGTATTGAAGAAAGACGAAATAAGTGTATCGAATTTGTACTGGTAACGCTTGGCGTTTTCTGGTCAGGCTTTGCCATGTACGGGCTTATAGGCGGATTTGAAGGCTCGGGTACATTAATGGGAATTATAGGCGGATATATGTTTGCAGCAATGTATTGCGGAGGGTATTATGCGATAAATCTTATAAAAAACCGTTCTTTGCCCTTTAAGGTGGCGGCAGGCTTTTTCGGATACATAATAATTATTGTTGCAATGCTTTTTGGACTTTTTTCATTAATCCCGATGATTATTATAAACATTGCAAAGTATGTGAGTTTAGACAGAGAAATAAAAAAGACAGAAGCAGAAGAAACAATTGATGAGGTACAACCCAAGAAAAAGAGCAAAAGCGTACTTATTTCTGTTTGCATAATTCTTGTGTGTGCTGCTTTGGCGATAAGCGTTGTAACTATCGTAGGTCATTATACGGGCAAGCTTTCAACATTGGAGAAGTATAGTGTCGATGAGTATACAGTTCCTTCGATGACGAAAATTGTCGGTGAGAGAAAGGCAACGGGAGTTTCAAAAAATGTAACCTTGACAGGCTCAAGCGTAACATATACATACAGAGTGTATGAAGATGTTATCGCAGATGTTGAGGCATATGCGAACCACCTTTTGGAAAACGAGGATTTCAGACTTGGTACAAACGAAGCAGGAAAAATCTCGGTTTATAAATATGTCGGAGAAAATGACAGGCTGGATATAGATGTTTTATATGTTGCAACCGGCTATACTGTAGAGGTAAGGTTTACGGACAGATAATTCGCAAAAAAGGCGGAAAAGAAGATATGGAAATTATAATTATCTTTGCTACAGTTGCAGTTTTGATTATGGCAGTGGTGGTATTTTTTATTGTATCGGTACTCAA
>JAFUJG010000283.1 GCA_017468215.1 Clostridia bacterium
ATCATAAACAGCGTTTGCAACGTCGCTGATTTCAGCTCTTGTGGGGCGTGCGTGATTAATCATCGACTCCAACATCTGTGTTGCCGTAATAACAATCTTACCCTGTTCAGCACAGCGTCTTATAATTGTTTTCTGTGTAGCAGGAAGCTTTACATAGGGTATCTCAACGCCCATGTCGCCACGTGCAACCATGATACCGTCACTTACTGCAATGATCTCGTCCAGGTTATCCACGCCGTCCTGGTTTTCAATTTTTGCAATAATTTCAACCCCGGAATAACCAAGCCTTGTAATGAACTTTCTTATATCCTTAACGTCTTCTGCACATCTTACAAAGGATGCCGCCACATACTGAATGCCCTGGGATAAACCGAACTTTATATCCTCCTCGTCCTTTAAGGAAAGATACATCATTTCCACATGATAATCGGGGAAATTAAGGCTCTTTCTGTTGGAAAGCGAGCCTGTTCTTTCCGCACGGCAGAGAATGTATTCATTGCCGATTTCAGCAACAGAAAACTCCATATTGCCGTCATCTGCAAGGATAACGTGGGGATTGCCTGACTCCCAGCGTGTTTTTACCTCGCCACGTGTTTTATACCATTCGTCAATAAGCTTGGGATATGATATGTTAATCTTCTTTTCACAAGGAGCATTTGATTCCGCAGCCTTTGTAAAAGCAAACATTTCGCCCTGTTCTATCGCCATTTTTCCGTTTTCAAAAAGACCGACTCTTACCTCGGGGCCTTTTGTATCTAAAAGAAGACCTACGCTTTTTCCTTTCTCCTTTGCAACAGCCTTTACAAGGTCCATTCTTGCCTTTTGTTCTTCGTATGTGGAATGCGAGAAATTGAATCTCGCAACGTTCATGCCCGCATCAATCATCTCTGCGAGCACTTCACGTGTTTCGCTGGCGGGTCCTATAGTACAGATTATTTTTGTCTTACGCATTTTCATGCCTCCGTAATTTTTATAATGCTTTCCTGTTCACCGGCTGTCACTTCTACTTTGCCGTCATGGTGTATATACACATCTGTTTCGGTACGAACGCCGAATTCTCCCAGATAAATGCCGGGTTCTATGGAAAATCCCGTACACGGAAGCAACGTTCTTTCATCATGTGTTTCAAAATTGTCGATATTTGCACCCATTGCATGCACTGTCTCACCTGGGCCTATTGAATGGCCTGTTCTGTGCAGGAAATATTCCCCATATCCTTTGTCAGTAATATAGCCTCTGCAAGCATCATCCACCGCATAGCCGGGCAAAGCTTGTTTTTCCTTTTCGGCTTTATACAAAAGCTCGCAGGCTGCAAGTCTGCCTCCCTTTGCGATTTCAAACACATTTACGTATTTTTCGGGAATTTCACTTCCGCAATAGCCCATCCAGGTAATATCCGCATACACACTTTCACTGCTCTTTTCTCGTGCCCAAAGGTCAATAAGCACCAAATCGCCCGGCTTTATCTCACTGCTTTTTTCCCTTGTGGGCTCATAGTGCGAGTTGGAGCTGTTTTCATTAACGCCTACAATTGCTCTGTCTGTGGCATACATGTTTCGGCGGTCAAATTCCTGCATGATAAATTCCTGCACCATATACTCGTTCACAAACTCACCACTTTTAAGCTTTTCGCCGATGTACTTAAATGCCAAGTCCTTAGTTTTCTGCACGTTTTCAGCAGCATACATATGCAGCTCGTAATTTTCCTTGCTCCATACAGCAGTTAAAAGTGTAAACATGTCCATGCTTGACACAACAGTTTTTCCAAGGCTTCTGACATAGTCAACAATGCCTCCGTCTGCCCAGGAAACAATGGGTATTGCAC
>JAFUJG010000284.1 GCA_017468215.1 Clostridia bacterium
ATATAAATGCATATGTTGACATTATGAAGGTAAGGCAGTTTGAGGAGCTTGAATGTGAAAGCGTAACCGAAAGAACAAGAGCCAACATTAAAATTCAGGACGGCTGCGACAACTTCTGCTCTTACTGCATTGTGCCCTATGCCCGTGGTCCCGTAAGGTCAAGAGGACTTGATAGTATTATAACCGAAGCAAAGAGGATTGCAGCCCTTGGTTTTAAAGAGGTTGTCCTTACAGGCATCAGCGTTGCAAGCTACGGCAAGGACACTAAGGAATGTAAGCTTATTGATGTTATTGAAAAGGTCTGTGAAATTGACGGAATTGAGAGTTTGCGGCTTTCGTCAATTGACCCTGTTGCATTTACTGACGATTTTATCCAAAGGCTTTCAAGGCTTGATAAGGTTTGCGACCATTTTCATATTTCATTGCAGTCGGGAAGCGATGGTGTGCTGAAAAACATGAACAGGAAATACACCACCGCAGACTATCTGGAAATGCTTGAACGAATAAGGGCAAAAATGCCCCATGCAGGCATTACAACTGATATTATCGAGGGTTTTCCCATGGAGAGCGAGGAAAACTTTGAAGAAACAAAAGCCTTTGTGGAAAAGGCACGTTTTTCTAAAATTCATGTTTTTCCATACTATGAAAGACGTGGCACGGCAGCAGCTCAGATGCCACAGCATCCTATGCCTCTGCGTGAAAAAAGAGCAAAGGAGCTCGGCGTTATAGCCGAGGAGTTGAAACAGGGCTTTGAAAAAAGCTTTGTCGGCAAAACAATGGAGGTTTTGTTTGAACAGACAAAGGATGGCTTAACCGAAGGGCTGACCAAAAACTATCTTCGTGTTTTTGTGGATGGTGATGATAGCTTACATGATAAATGTGCAACGGTTGAAATTTTAAAATATGACAGTAACAGACTTTATGGAAGGGTTGTCAGATGAGAAAATTATCCTATTCGAGAATAATAGCTATTGGCTTTATGACCATGATACTTTTGGGAACTGTTCTTTTAATGTTACCCATTTCTTCCCAAAAAGGTGAGTGGACCGCTTTTTCTGATGCGTTCTTTACAGCAGTTAGTGCACAGTGCGTTACAGGACTTGTGGTTGTAGACACTGCAACCTACTGGTCCCTCTTTGGGCAGATCGTTATTATACTTCTGATACAGACAGGCGGTTTAGGTTTTATATCCATAGGGGTATTCTTTACGATTATGCTCAGGCGTAAGCTCACTCTCAGTCAAAGGAGCCTGTTTCAGGAAAGCATGAACACTCTCGAGGTATCCGGTACTGCAGTTTTTACAAAAAAAATCATGCTGTGGGTATTTATTGTTGAGTCTGTAGGTGCTGTTATACTCACATTGTGCTTTATGCGAACAGAGCCGTTTTTTAAAGCGTTATACTACGGAATATTTCATTCCATATCAGCCTTCTGTAACGCAGGGTTTTCTACCATTGAAGGTAACCTGATGAGCTATTCGGGCGATTATGTTGTAAACATAACAGTCATGGCTCTTGTTACAATTGGCGGTCTGGGCTTTATTGTATGGGATGATGTTTATAAAAATAAGCTCAACTTTAAAAAGTACAGGCTTCACACAAAAATAGTTTTACTTTTAACTGTTGCAATAACCTGCATTGGTGCTCTTTTGCTGTATATCTCCGAAAAAAATACCGTGCTTTCAGGTATGAGCATTCCTCAGGCTGTAACAGCATCGTTTTTTAATTCTGTTACATCAAGAACAGCAGGCTTTAACACGGTTGATTTAGCACAATTAAGCGAAGCGGGCAAGTTTATCATGATGATTATCATGTTCATAGGCGGTAGTCCCGGCTCAACAGCAGGCGGTATTAAAACAACAACATTCATGGTGATTATTGCATTCTTGTTTGCAAACTTTACCCATACTGAGCCGAAGATGTTCGGAAAAAGGTTTGAGGACGATGCAGTTAAAAAGGCAACGGCAGTTATGTCCACAAATCTGGTGCTGATTGTTATGGCAACAGTAGCACTTTCCTTAATATCTGACTTTGCCATGGGCGATATTGCTTACGAAGCTGTTTCGGCCATGAGCACAGTTGGCGTGACCGTAGGTATTACGGATAAATTTAATCTTACAGGCAGATTTATTCTTGCAGGGCTTATGTATTTAGGAAGAATAGGCAGCCTTACATTTGCGGTATCATTTTTAGAGAAGAAAAAGAAGGTTTCTATCGGCTACCTTCCGGAAAATATTTCTATAGGATAAGAGAGGCGGAATGAACTATGAAAAACATACTTGTAATTGGTATGGGTAGATTTGGTCAACATCTGTGCAAAGAGCTCTTTGAGCTTGGTAACGAAATTATGGCTGTAGATACAGACGAGATTGCACTTGAAAGTGTAAGTCAGTATGTGGCAGCATCGCGTGTTGCAGATTGTTCAAACCCCGAGGTGCTCAGCAGCATCGGTGTAACAGATTATGATGTGTGTGTCGTGTGCATCGGCAATAACTTTCAGAACAGCCTTGAGATAACAAGCCAGCTTAAGGAAATGGGTGCTAAATACGTTGTGAGCAAGGCAAACAGAGACATACAGGCAAAATTCCTTCTCCGCAATGGTGCCGACGAGGTTATTTATCCTAACCGTGACATGGCTGAAAAGCTTGCAAGAAAAGTTAATACAAACCATGTATTTGACTATATCGAGCTGACAGGTGAGTATGCCATATACGAAATACCGCCCATTAAAGCATGGATAGGCAAAAGCATACGTGAGGCAAATATCCGTGCAGAATACAACGTGAACGTTCTCGGAACAAAGGCAGACGGTCAAACAAAAATAATGCCCCTTGCAGACCATGTTATCGAAGATGGGGAACACCTTATTGTTGTTGCCACACAAAAGGACATTGACAAAATTGTAAAGAAGATAGACTGATATGGAAAGAAGACTGGATTTCCCGGACTGGGTGAAGGCTTTTTGCATTGTGCTTGTCATACTTACACACAGTGATTTCATGAACGATGCAATGCTCGATAAAAGCGGCTTGTTTTATTTGTTGTGCGTTAATAAAACTGTTCCGGTTTTTATGTTTATGTCTGGCTTTGTGTTTGCTCTTGGGGCAAAAAAACGCAGCCTGGCTGAAGAATACAAAATAAAAAGGCTTTGGGGTAAAATCTTAAAATTAACCCTGCCTACGGTTGTAGCCTATATTGTATACGTTGTGATACATTTTGCCGCTGGTGAAAACATGAGCTTGTACGAAATAATCCGTCGCTGAACTTTTAATTGTAAAATTAAAATATTTATAAAAGCTGATTTTAACAGTTCTTGATTTTTAACTGGAACACCTGTTGAATTTATTAACAACTCATCTTCAGCTTTTTTCAAC
>JAFUJG010000028.1 GCA_017468215.1 Clostridia bacterium
CACTCTTTGTATATTCCTGTACCGAAAGGGAATTGTCACCTGATGTAAGTGCGGTATGTGTATCAAGATTTACGATTGCATAGGTTTTGTTTTCATCAATAACGGTATCTGCCATGGGAAGTTGCTTTTTGGTGAAAACAAGCGTTGCAGTATCAGCATACCATTTTGCATCCATGCCTACAGCCTCTGCCGCAAGATGTGCAGGAAGATAAACCATACCATTACGAACTAAAAGCGGTGTTGCAAAATTGTCCGAGGGTGTATATTTTTCGCCGTTAACATAAACCTTTATCTCTTCGCTCTTTTCGGGGAAAAGGTTGATGCCGTTTATGAAAGCGGACTGTGTTTTTTGGTCAAAAGCATAGCGAACGCTAAGTGCTTCACAAACAGAGGAAAGCGGTACGTATGCGGTGGAATCCGTAAACACCATATCAGAGTCCACCATAACGCCCTCTACCTCTAAATTCACGGCACTTACACTTATGCCCGATAAAAGAAAAACACAAAGAAGAACTGAAATAAACTTTTTCATGATTTGCCTCCTTCAATAAATTTAAACAAATCGGATCGGTTTTATTGTGCCGAACCTTCCTTTGTGACTGTGCTGTAGGGTGCCATTGTTATAACAGAGGAGCCTACCTTAACGCTCTTGTATTCGTTGGAGTTATTGAAAATCTTGGTGTGAGTGCTGTTTTCAAAAACATAAACATCGGATACAATGCTTGTAACTGCCATATATTCCTTTGTTTTAAGAAGTCCCTGCTCGGAAGCATTCTGACTGAAAAGCTCGGCACACTTGTTTGCTCCTGCAAAGGAAATATGCAATTTATCAGCCATTTGGTTTGCATTATAGTCCCAAAGCTGATAGTTTTGGGAAACAAAGGGTCTGCCTGCTGTGGCAAAGTGGTTACCTGCAAGGTCGTAAAGGTTTACAAAGCTTACGCCTGTTTCCTTAGCTACGTCTTCAACCGCGTTAAAGAATCCGCCGTTATTGCCGTTGGGCTCGTCAAAGTCGCCTGCATTGCCCCAGGAATAGCCAACAGAGGGCTGAGGCTTAACAAGTATTACCTTTATGCCTTTTGCTTCAGCCTTTGTTATCATGTCCTTGAGAGCGTTTTTCATTGTGTCGTGTGTTTTGTCGTCACGGTTTCGGTCGTTTATACCAAACTGGATAATAAATACGTCGCCCTCTTTGCCGGCAGCAAGAACAGTGGGGAAAATAATATCGCGCCAGTTGCGTGCCCAGTCGCCTGAAGCTGCAAGGTTTACAACCTCATATTCGTCGCTAAGGTATCTGTCTAAAACCTGTGCCCAGCCTGTGCGCACTGTACCGGGCTGAATATCGGCATCAGTATTTTCGGGAATAATGGGATAGTAGTTGCAAAGTGTGGAGTCGCCTGCCACGAACACCTTTGTCTTGCGATTTATAATTGTGGGCGAAAGTGCAACCTCAATGGATTTGAGGCTTGTGGTTTTTTCTGTAAGCTTTACTTTTGCACCGTCTGTTATTTCGAAAGCATTAAA
>JAFUJG010000285.1 GCA_017468215.1 Clostridia bacterium
CATACTATAATCGACGCTCTCTTTTCGGGAGCATAGCTTTCTTCCACGCACTCGGTCAAAACAGTTGCGGTGCTTTCCTCGGTAGGGGTAGATGCAAAAATGGCGTTTAAACGAAGCTCCAGGCTGTCGGGCGATGCTATTGAATAGCTTATGTGCCCTAAGCTGCATTTTGTGTCACAAAGGTTTTGCGAGGATAATTTATGAGCTATGGGAATACGTGCAGATACAGTGTTCACCGATGTAGGCGAGTCGGATGACAGATACATAACGCACACATCTGCATTTGCAGTAGCGGTGTTTTCGCTGCAGGTTATGTCGGATACATGACATTCGGCATCCAGCACCTTGTAAACAGATGGTGCACCCTTGGGAAGGTTTATAATTTCTTTGACAAATTCTTCGCCTGTAACCTCATCGGCAGAGTCTTGCAATATAATATTGGTCTGCTTGGTGCTCAGTGCTCCGCCCGGAAGATAAATATCATTTATTGCCAAGACAGAATGTGGTGTAAAGGCTTTGATGGTAACCGACAGTATAATATTTGCATCAAGCATCCTGTATTCGCCCGAAAGGTCAGTATCGGGAGTTATGTCCCAGTCAGAAACATGGGCAGACACCTGTGTCTGGCAGGAGGGAGATAAACCCTCGGCTTCGACAACCTCTGTAAAAGGGATGCTGACTGATGCATCGGTTATTCCGTTATGAGAGCAATAAAGTATTGAGATGGCAATATTGCCTTTTATGATAAGCTTGTTGCTGAGCACCTTAAAATCCTTATCGGAAATTCTGACATCCTGCTTAAGGATGGAAACTATGGCATCCTTGCCTGTGGGGATTTCTGCTGTGGAGTTCACAACGGCGGTTTTTCTGCATATAACCCGTGCAGAGGAGAAGCTATACTCCTTGGATTTTACCTCAGCACCCGAGACATCGGATAAAATTTTAAGGCGGCTATTTTTGTAGCACTGTGCAGAAAACCTAAGCAGTGCAGTTGTTTTTAGGCGGCGACTGTTTACGGTGGAGTGATTTACACTGCAGGAGGTTATATTAACCAAAGCAATATTATCCTCGCTTATGTTATCCGCTGTAATTGTGTGGGAAAAGGGCTGTGTGGCACTAAGTGTGGCGATGCGGTCATTTTCGTTTTCGCACAGATAAAGCACCGTAAGCTTTACCTGACCATTTATTACGATACGACCGTTTTCGCATTTTACGTCGGTAATGCAGGGGTGTGCTTTTACGGTAACGATTTTTGCTATATCGTCCATAGAATCGGGAATGATAATATTGCCTTCACAAAAGCATTCGTCGCTTTTGTAGTGTGACAGACTGCACCATTCGACATCTTTATATGAATATTCAAGGCTCATGGGAATTCCTCCTGTGGTTTTTTGTACAGTTTATTCTCATACAGGGGAAATATGATTGAAATTTTATATCTTGTATGATAGAATAATTGTCGAGGGAGTGTGAAATATGGCTAAAAATAAGAGAAAATATAATTTAAAAATAATTATTGCTGCCCTTTGTCTTGCACTGGTGCTTATTGTGGGTGCACCTTATATAAAGGAGCTTGTATCCACAACATCCGTAAAGGGCAACATAGTAACGGTTGAAATCCCCATGGGCGCATCGACAGAGGGGATTGGCGAAATTTTAAAGGAAAATGGTCTTATTAAGAGCGTGCTCATTTTTAAGGTAAGAGCAAAGCTTGCGGATAATGGCTCAAAAATGAACTACGGCACCTTTAATTTAAACGACGGAATGTGCATTCCCGATATTATAAATGCTCTGGCAGGAACATATGCAACACGTGATACCGTTATGTTTACCGTGCCTGAGGGCTTCAGCGTACAGCAGATAGCTGCACGTGCCGAAAGTCTGGGGCTTTGCAGTAAGGCTGAGTTTTTAAAGGCACTTGACGATAAATACGATTATGACTTTATCGAAAAGATACCCACTTATGATGGAGTTCATTACCGTTTGCAGGGCTTTTTATACCCCGAGACATATGAATTTTTTGCAGATGCTACTGCTCACGAAGTGATAGACAAAATGCTGTCTCAGTTCGAAAAGGAAACAAAGGGCATTAAAATACCCGATTCAATGACACTTTACGAAGTGGTTACTGTGGCATCGCTTTTAGAAAGAGAAGCACTTTTTGACGCCGAAATGCCCCGCATTGCAGGTGTTATATATAACAGGCTTGATAAAGGCATGAGGTTGCAGATAGATGCCTCTGTACAGTATGCTGTAAGCCGTGGCGAATACAACATTAACCGTGTTACCTATGACGATTTAGAGATAAACTCTCCCTATAACACATACAAAAATGCAGGGCTTCCCATAGGTCCCATATCCAACGTAAGTGTTGAAGGCATAACGGCTGCAATTAACCCCGAAAAACATGAGTATCTCTATTACCATACCGACACTGAAAAAAATGACGGCAGTCATATTTTCACAAAGACCTACGATGAACATCTTGCAACACAGTAAGGCGGTAGAAATGCATGTTTGAATATGCAACAGACAACAAAAGGTACCACACGCTGAACTATCACTTAAAGGATATGTTCGGCAGAAGGGTTTTCAAGGCATCGCTGGACGCAGGCTTCACCTGCCCTAATAAGGCAAGCGGAGGCTGCAGCTATTGTAAGGACGGCAGCGGAGAATTTACCCTGCCGGGAAGTATAAGTGAGCAGTTAAAAAGCGAATATGAACGCATAAGCAAAAAGTGGGGCGATGTAAAGCTGATAGCATATTTTCAGGCTAACACAAACACCTTTGCACCACTTGGCATTTTAAAGGACAAGTACGAGGAGGCGCTGGCTTTTCCAAACGTGGTTGGGTTAAGCATTGCCACACGGCCCGACTGCCTTGAAGATGATGTGCTCGACTATCTTGAAGCTATAAGCAAAAGAACATATTTAACCGTTGAGCTTGGCTTGCAGACCGCAAATGATAAAACCGCAAAGCTTATAAACCGTGGATATAATTTCGATGTTTTTGAAAAGGCATTTTATGCACTTAAAGCACGTGGTATAAGGGTGGTTGTGCATGTAATAAACGGTCTGATTGGCGAAAACAGAGAGGACATGCTCAATACAATAAAGGTGCTCAGCAAAATGAAACCCGACGGTGTGAAAATACATCTTCTGCACGTTCTTAAGGGAACTGCCTGCGAGAAGGAGTACAAAGAAGGGTTGCTCACACCTCTTGAAAAGGATGAGTATATTGATATTACCGTTGAACAGATACGCCTTCTGGATAAAAGGTGCGTTATTGAAAGAGTAACCGGTGACGGAAAAAAAGAAAGCCTGATTGCACCCCTCTGGAGCCTTGATAAAATATCGGTTTTAGGCGGGATAGATAAGTGCTTTGCCCAAAAGGCGGCTTTCCAGGGAGATTTGTATGAAGACTAAAAGGCTTATAATATGTGCACTTTTTGCGGCAATATTGTGTATTACGGCACCCTTTTACATTATGATAGGCCCGGTTCCGTTGACGTTTGTGCTATTTTTTCTGGCACTTGCAGCGTTTGTACAGGGAAGCATGGGTGCGGCAAGTGCAACAATTATATATACTCTTATAGGCATTGTGGGATTGCCTGTGTTTTCGGGCTTTAAAGGTGGCATTGGATCAATTGCATCTCCCACGGGAGGGTTTATTTTATCGTATATTCCATTAGTGCTCCTTTTAGGTCTTTGTGTAAAAACACAAAGCAAAACAAAAAAGATTATCTGGTGTGCCCTTGCTCTTTTGGTATGCTATACCTTTGGCACAGCCTGGTATATGCTTGTTATGTCCGAAGATGTGATGAGTGCACTTGTAATGTGCGTTGCACCCTTTATACCCTTTGACATTGTAAAGCTGTATGCGGCACACATTCTGGCAAAGGAAATACAAAAAAGAATAAAGCTGAAAGGATAATACATATGAAAGAAATTAAATGCATACATTGCGACAGAAAGCTTGATTACATAATGACCGAGGATATACAGCTTGGAAAGCAGAGCTTTATATTCGGAGACTGGCCTAATCTTCTGGCAGGTGCACTTACGGTATCGGTATTCAGGTGCCCTGAGTGCGGTAAGCTTGAGTTCTTCTCTGCCGATTATACAGACGAAAAGCTTCCGCAGGTAACATGCCCCAACTGCGGAAAAGAGCACGATTTTGACTACCCCAAATGCCCGCATTGTAATTATGCGAAATAACAAAAACTGACTTGTTATAAACAAGTCAGTTTTTGTGTTACCAATATTTTTTTGGGCATTTATTGTCCTTAAGAGCTGTGCGGAGCATAACATAACAGCCGCACATCATACATGTGCCCGAAACGTCAAGATGCTTACAGTCAGAGCAAATTTTAAGCCTTGCCTCGTAGGCGGCATCATCAGCCATTGAGGTTTTTGACGCTTTTAGGCGGTTGAGCTCTTTTTCGATTGTTTCTTTATGAATATCGCTTGTATACTGACATGCTTTGCAAACTACCTTCATCACTTTACTGTTACTGCAATTGTGCTGAATGCGGGAAGTGTGAATTTAACCTTGCCGCCCGAGAGCTCTACGTTTACATTTTCGATAACAACGTTGTCGGGGTTGTCGAAGGTGTTCATATCGTCAAACTTGGGGGAGGTGAGGATGCGGGCAGTAGCCTCGGTATAGCTGTTGCCAACCAAATCAAGCTCACATTCAACAGCCTTGTCATGAGCAATGTTGCATACTGTTGCTGTAACACTTCCGTCTTCTGCCTTTGTTGCGGAGATATTTACTGCATCTAACACATCGGGCATACGGCGGTCATTTTTTGCGGGGAGCTTTTCAACAGTATATTTTTCGTTTTCAAGCACATCACAGCCGATGAGTGTTGCATCGTGGTGAGGTGTGTACAAATCGTAAATATGATATGTGGGTGTTTTAACCATTTTGTCGCCCTCTGTTAAAATAACGCTCTGAAGTACGTTAACCGTTTGAGCAATATTTGTCATGCGAACACGGTCAGAATGGTTGTTGAAAATGTTGAGGAGCGAAGCGGCAACCACAGCATCACGCATTGTATTCTGCTGATACAGGAAACCGGGGTTGGTGCCTTCCTCAACCTTGTACCATGTGCCCCATTCGTCAACAAAAAGTGCTACCCTCTTGCCGGGGTCATACTTATCCATAATTGTGGAGTGCTTTGTAACCAAATTTTCCATATCTAGAGCATCAAGCACAACATCAAAGTAGCCTGTTGCATCAAAGACTGTTGAGTAGTC
>JAFUJG010000286.1 GCA_017468215.1 Clostridia bacterium
ATAATTTTTAAAATAAAAAGTCACCTTAAAGGTGACTTTTTATTTTCTTAAAGGGATATTAAACAGAAAAATTTTAAATAATTTTTGCTTTTTGATATATAGCTAAGCTACAGTAAAAAAAGCCCGACTTTTTGTTATTTTGTGAAAAAATTGATTGAAATACCATATATGTTGTGTTATAATATATTTTGGCATGAGTTTTACATTTCAATCATTAAAATTGTTCGGTTAACATAGCAATATGTTGAGGTGAACAGCTTTTATGAAACGGATTTTTATACTGTTTTTAGCTTTAGTTATTATTTGTTTTAACGTTGTAAACACAAAAGCCCAGGTTTCTGTTTCGGCAAACAGTGCAATTGTTATTGACTGTGCATCAAAACGTGTTTTGTTTGAGAAAAACGCCTATACAAAGCGAGGAATGGCAAGCACAACAAAAATAATGACGGCGCTAATATGCATTGAAAAACTCGACTTTGATGAAATTGTTACCGTGTCGCCACATGCAGCAGGAACAGAAGGGTCATCAATATGGCTTTCTCCCGGCGAGAAAATAAGCGTTGAGGACCTTTTGTACGGGCTTTTGCTTTCAAGCGGTAACGATGCGGCAACTGCACTGGCAGAGCATACTGCAGGTAGTGTGGCAGCTTTTGTACAGCTGATGAACCGCCGTGCAAGGGACATAGGAGCTTATAACACAAATTTTACAAATCCACATGGTTTGCCTGATGATAATCATTACACTACAGCATACGATTTAGCAATTATAACTGCAGAAGCAATGAATAACGAACGCTTTTCTCAGATTGTTGCAACAAAAAACAAGACCATTTCATGGGAAGGCTCACAATGGGACAGAAGTCTTTCAAATCATAACAAGCTCTTAAAGATGTATGATGCTGCAACAGGTGTTAAAACAGGCTTTACCAAGAAAGACGGTCGTTGTCTTGTATCGGCAGCCGAAAAAAACGGCATAAGGCTTGTTGGGGTGACATTGTCGGCACCAGATGATTGGAACGACCATATTAACATGCTTAACTACTGTTACGAGAAATATCAACCATATACGGTATGTACCAAAGGCGAGAGCGCAGGTATTTTTGCCGATAAAACAAACAATGCTGAGGACATAGCGCTTGTATTTAAAAGCGACTATATAACTGTTCTGAATAGCGATGAACAAGAGAAAATTTCTACAAAGAAAGTTTTAAAAGTTAATTATCCCGTATTTAAAGGCGACACTGTAGGACGGTGTGATGTTTATCTTTCGGAAAATTTAATTGGCAGTGTGGATATAATTGCTGCAAATGATTCGGATATAAAAAATGATTTTTTAACTGTTTTTATAAAATTAGCGAAAGGAATTCTTAAAACGTGAGATTACAAAAGTATATGGCTTTATGTGGCGTTACTTCAAGGCGTGCATCCGAGGAGATAATCCTCAAAGGTCGTGTAATGGTCAACGGAGAAACAGTTGACTACATGGGCTGCGAGGTTGACCCTGATTACGATACAGTTGAAGTTGACGGCATTGTTATAAAGCCCGAAGCAAAGAAATATTATATTTTACTGAACAAGCCCAAGGGTTATGTTACAACTGTCAGCGACGAGTTTGACCGTCCTACGGTTATGGAACTTGTGAAAGACGTGCACGCAAGGATTTATCCTGTAGGAAGACTTGACTACGATACGGCAGGGCTTCTTATCATGACAAATGACGGCGATTTTGCAAATGTTCTTACACACCCAAGTCATGCAGTAAATAAAGGCTACATTGCAAAGCTTAACAACTTGCCCGATAACGATGCATTAAAGCGGCTTCGTGAAGGTGTTGAACTCGACGGCAGACTGACATCGCCTGCAAAGGTAGAGGTGCTTAATCCTTCAAAGCACGGTTGCGAAATTAAAATTACAATCCACGAAGGCAGAAACCGACAGGTAAGACGAATGTTCGAAGCTGTAGGGGCCGAGGTAACAAGCCTTAAGCGAATTTCAGTCGGCAATGTGACACTTGGCAACCTGCCGGAAGGCAAGTGGAGACATCTTAACGATGCTGAAAGACAGCGTCTTATGGGCAGAGGTAAGAAAAACCACTCCCGGAGCAAGACAAGATATTGCCCGACCGTGGTCGGATATTATATAAAACAGTTTATAATTTAATTAATTTTAGGAGGTATAGAAAATGAGCATGGATGAAAAGCTTGCTATGCGCAACGAAGCCAGAGCAAATATCTCTGCCGGCGGTGGTGCAGATAAGCAGCATAAAGTGAAAAGTTCGGGCAAAATGCTTGCCGGAGAGAGAATTGCAGCTCTCTTTGATGAAGGCAGCTTTATCGAGCTTGATGCTTTTGTTACAGCTCGAGGAAAAGACACTGCAGCAGATGGTGTTGTAACAGGTTACGGTACTGTTGACGGCAGACTTACTTTTGCATATGCACAGGATTCTACAGTTATTGGTGGCTGTATCGGCGAGATGCATGCAAAGAAAATTTGCAAAGTTTACGATATGGCGGCAAAAATGGGTGCTCCCATAGTCGGAATTCTTGACGGTAACGGTGCAAGACTTGAGGAAGGTGTACTTGCTCAGGCAGCTGTTGGCGAAATTATGGCTCAGGTTGCACGTGTTTCCGGCGTTGTACCTACAATAAGTGTTGTTCTTGGTACTGCAGCGGCATCTGCCGCAATTATTGCCGAGATGAGCGATTTTGTTGTAATGAGCGAGAAGGAAGGCGCAGAGCTTTTTGTTAATTCACCTTCTGTTGTTACAGCAACTACAAACAAAGCATATAGCGCAGATGCAAAGGCAAACGCAGCAGTTTCCGGTAATGCTCATTTTACAGCAAAGGACGATGCGTTGGCTATTGAAACAGTTAAGCTTCTTTTAAACTATCTGCCCGCAAATAACCTTTGCGATGCCCCTGCATTTGATTGCATGGACGATTTGAACAGAACAAGCGATGCATTTATGAACGTTGACGGCGAATATGATGTCAGAAGTCTTATTGCTGCAGTTGCCGATGACGGTGCATTTATGGAAAGCCACATTAACTACGCTCGTGGTGCTGTTACAGGCTTTATAAGACTTAATGGCGTTACTGTAGGTGTTGTGGCAAACCAGGGCAACGAAGAAGGCAGCGTTCTTGGTGGACAGGCTATTGAGAAAATGGCACGTTTTGTTCGTTTCTGTGATGCGTTTAATATTGCAATTCTTACATTTACTGATGTTGAAGGCTTTAAGGTTAGTGCTGACGAAGAAAACTGGGGTCTTGCAAGAAAGAGCGCAAGACTTCTCTATGCATTTACAGAAGCTACTGTACCTAAGGTAAACGTTGTTGTTAAGAAGGCTTACGGCGGAGCTTTCGCTGCCATGAATTCCAAGCAAACCGGTGCTGACGTCGTTCTGGCACTTCCCACAGCTTGTATCGCAGCAATTGCTCCCGAAGCAGGTGTAGGCGTTCTTTACTCTGACCGCCTCAAGGCAGGCGAGAGCCGTGATATGCTTATTGCTGAATATAAGGCAGAGGTCGCTTCTCCTTATAATGCAGCCGCAATGGGCTATGTTGACGATATTATTATCCCTGCTGAAACCCGTCCGAGAGTTATTGCAGCATTTGAAATGCTTTCGAGCAAGCGTGTTAGTGCTCCTTCAAGAAAGCACGACAACATGCCGCTTTGATAAAGGGGTGTTTGTATGAACTTTTATGAACTCAGTATTGACCAGACTACTCCAGGCGAAATAATTGCAAACGGTGTTGTTATAACAATTGAAGGCATGCTGGTTGTTTTCCTCATTCTTATACTTATCATGCTTGCAATTAACGTTATGGGATTATTTCTTGGAAACAAGAACACTAAAAAGGTTAAAGAAGCATCTCCTGTTGTTCCCGTTACAGAAGAACCTGTTGAGGAAGCAACAGAAGATGAAGGCGAGCTTATTGCTGTTCTTACAGCGGCTATAGCAGCATGTATGGGAACAAGCAGTTCAAGCGTAAATATCAGAAGCTATAAAAAGGTATCCTCAGCTTGGGGCAATGCTGCCAAGCGTGAGATTCTTGATAACAGATTTTAAGGAGGTACATATCAATGAGAAAATTTATTATAAATGTAAACGGTAATTCTTACGAGGTTGAAGTTGAAGAAGTAGGTGGTGCATCTGCTCCTTCTGTTGCACCCGTAGTTCAGGTTTCTGCTCCTGCAGCACCTAAGAAGGCATCGGCTCCCGTAGGCAACGGCGAACCTGTTAAAGCTCCCATGCCCGGTACAGTTCTTGACATTAAAGTGTCCAATGGTGCAAAGGTTAACGAAGGTGATGTGCTTGTAGTTCTGGAAGCTATGAAGATGGAAAACGACATCAAAGCTCCCAAGGCAGGTACAGTTACAGTTGTTACTTCTAAGGGCTCCAGCGTTAATACCGGTGATGTTTTAGTTACTATTGCGTAACAATAACCGATAGATTAACACAGATAGGAGTGTGAACACAAATGCAAATGTTTGATATGTTGCTTGACGGTTTAGGCAGCTTTGTTGCCAAAACCGGTATTGCAAAAATTGCAATGGACTTTACATCAGGCGGTTGGAAAACACTCGTAATGCTTATTATTGCATGTGTACTTTTATATTTGGCAATAGTTAAAAAGTTTGAACCGCTTTTACTTTTACCCATTGCATTCGGTATGTTACTTGCAAACCTTCCCTTAGGACAGGTTATGCACCCGGATTTATTCCTTGTTACCAACATAGATTTTGGTAAGGTTTTGCACGAAGGTGGACTGTTGGACCTTTTATATCTGGGTGTTAAGCTCGGTATTTATCCGCCACTTATATTCCTTGGCATTGGATGTATGACAGACTTTGGTCCGCTCATTTCCAATCCTAAGAGCATCCTTTTAGGTGCAGCGGCACAGCTTGGCGTATTTATTACATTCTTCTGTGCAGTGCTTTTAGGTGCTTTCGGTATTGCAGGCTTCGGCTCAGACGGTAGCGTCGCTACTATATTCAAGGAGGCAGCATCTATCGGTATTATAGGCGGTGCAGATGGCCCTACAGCAATTTTCGTTACAAA
>JAFUJG010000287.1 GCA_017468215.1 Clostridia bacterium
CTACAGCGATGTATCTTCCACAAAAATATATCTTGAGGTAATGAATAATAAAATCAAAGAAGTATATAAAAATACTCATCCAAGAGCATGAAAAGGAGCTGTTAAACAGCTCCTTTTTTGTAGACAGAACAAGTGTTCTGTGGTAAAATACAAAGAGGGAGGTGCTGATAATGAGAACGATACTTCATTGCGATTGCAACGGATTTTTTGCATCCGTTGAAGCACTGGATAATCCTGAATTAAAAAACATACCCATGGCAGTAGGCGGAAGCGTTGAAAGCCGTAAGGGGATAATACTGGCAAAAAACGAGCCTGCAAAAAAATACGGCATTGTAACGGCTGAAACCATCTGGTCTGCAAAAAAGAAATGTCCCAATCTTATTGTTGTGCCTCCACGCCATGACCGATACAGCGAAATTTCATGTAAGGTTAACGAAATATATAAAGAATATACAGAGTTTGTAGAGCCATTCGGAATTGACGAATCCTGGCTTGATGTAACGGATGTTTATGCTCTTTTCGGTGACGGAAAAAAGATTGCCGACGAAATACGGAAAAGGGTTTCTGAGGAGATAGGCGTAACTGTTTCCGTGGGAGTTTCTTTTACAAAATCCTTTGCAAAATTGGGCAGTGATTATAAAAAGCCCGATGCGACAACCGTTATAATGCCCGAGGATGTAGAAAAAATTGTTTACCCTCAAAGTTTGGGAAACCTTCTTTTTGCAGGCGGGAAAACCTGTGCAGAATTTGCCAAGTACGGTATTAATACAATAGGTGACCTGGCAAGAACAGATAAAAGCTTTATTACCGATGTGTTCGGAAAAAACGGAATAATGCTTTACAATTATGCCACAGGCAACGACACAGATGCAGTACGCAGCATATATGACAGCGAGGAGGTAAAGTCTGTGGGTAATTCCTACACTTTTCCTTTTGATTTGCGTACCGAGGAAGAAATCCGTCATGCACTTGTATGGCTTGGAGATGTTGTTTCCACCCGTATGCGTAAAATCGGTCAGAAGTGCAGTGTAGTGTCGGTTGTAATCAGAGATGAAAATTTCAAAACCATCACCAGGCAGATGACCATTCCTCATCCTACAAACCACGGTGGCGATTTAACTAAGTATGCAATGGAATTGGTAAAGAAAAATTGGAACTTATCAGTGGGAGTAAGGATGATTGGCATTTCGGGAAGCAACCTTACTGAAGGCAGTGAGCAAACCTCGCTTTTTGAAGCTGCAGATGAAAAGAAAAATGAAAAACTTGATGCGGCAATTGATGCTGTAAGAGCAAAATTTGGTCAAAAAGCTATAAAATTTGCCTCCAGTGATGCTTATCATACAAAATATGCTGAAAATGATGAGGCGGGCGACTAAACTTTGTGTTTTGTATTGACAATAAACATAGTTTTTTGATAAAATACACTAGAGAATTTATTGTAGAAAAGAGGACTTGTTATGAAGACACCTAAAGTTGCCCTTATAATGGGTAGTGATTCTGACTTTGAAGCTGTCAAGCCCTGTATAAAAAGGCTTAAAAGCTTTGGTATTGAAACCGTTGTGAGAGTGCTTTCAGCACACAGAACTCCTGATGAATCCAAGGATTTCGCCACAAATGCAGAAGCTAACGGTTTTGACTGTATTATTGCTGCAGCAGGTAAGGCTGCACATCTTCCCGGTGTGCTTGCAGCGTTTACAACACTTCCTGTTATCGGTATTCCGATTAAGTCCTCCACAATGGACGGTATGGATTCACTTTTCTCAATTGTACAGATGCCTCCGGGAATCCCTGTTGCAACTGTTGCAATTAACGGCAGTGACAATGCTGCTATTCTTGCATGCCAGATTTTGTCCCTTCGTTACCCTGAGCTTGGTGACAAGATGAAACAGCTCAAGTGCGAAATGAGAGAAAAGGTTCTCGAAAAAGATGCAAAAATTCAGGCTTTGGCCGACGAAATATAAGTAAGGTGAGGATTTTAAGATGAGCGAAAGTTATAAGAATGCCGGCGTTGACGTTGAAGCCGGTTACGAAGCTGTCAGATTGATGAAATCTGATGTTAAGAAAACATTTATTGACGGTGTTATGAGCGATATCGGAGGTTTCGGCGGTCTTTTCTCTATCAATAAGGACCTGTATGAAGAACCAGTGCTGGTATCCGGTACTGACGGTGTTGGTACAAAGCTTAAGATGGCATTTATTGCCGACAAACACGACACAGTAGGTATCGATGCTGTTGCAATGTGTGTTAACGACGTTGTCTGCAGCGGTGCAAAGCCTTTGTTTTTCCTTGACTATGTTGCAGTAGGAAAGAATGTGCCCGAAAAGGTTGCGACAATTGTTCGTGGTGTTGCTGACGGCTGTGTTCAGGCAGGCTGTGCCCTTATCGGCGGTGAAACAGCAGAAATGCCCGGTTTTTATCCTGTGGACGAATACGATATTGCAGGCTTTACTGTAGGTATTGTTGATAAAAAGGACATCATCGACGGAAGCAAGCTCTCTAGCGGAGATGCGCTTATCGGTATCGCATCAAGCGGTGTTCATTCCAACGGTTTTTCTCTTGTGAGAAAGGTTTTTGATGTGCGTGAAGATAACGAAAAGCTTATAGAATATGTTGAATCTTTAGGCGACAGCCTTGTAAACACACTTCTTACACCTACTAAGATTTATGTTAAGAGTGCATTTAAGCTTATCGAAGAATGTGATGTAAGAGCAATAAGCCACATTACAGGTGGCGGCTTCTATGAAAACATTCCGAGAATGCTTCCTTCTAACCTTAAGGCTGTTATTAAGAAGGATTCCTTCGAAATTCTTCCTATTTTCAAGCTTATCCAGGAAACAGGCAACATTCCCGAGAGAGATATGTTTAATACATTCAACATGGGTATTGGTATGATTGCGGCAGTTCCCGCCAATGAGGCTGAAAAGGCAGTTAAGGTTCTGAAAGCAATGGGTGAGAAGGCTTATATCATCGGTACTGTTGAAGCTGGAGATAACGGAGTTGACCTTATATGAAAAGAATAGGCGTGCTTGTATCCGGCGGCGGAACAAACCTGCAGGCTATACTGGATGCTTGTGAATCAGGCGTAATTAAATCCGGTAAGGTTGTTACCGTTGTATCGAATAAAAAAGATGTATACGCATTGGAAAGAGCAAAAAATGCCAATGTAGAGGGCGTTGTTATAGAGAAGAAAGCTTTTGACACTATAGACGCTTTCGACGAAGCTTTATGTGAACACATGAAGTCACATGAGGTTGACCTTATTGTAATGGCAGGCTTTTTGTGCATTGTGGGCGATAAGCTTTTAAGTGAATACGAAAACAGAATTATCAACATTCATCCGTCACTTATTCCGTCCTTTTGCGGAGAAGGCTTTTACGGGCTTAAAGTACACGAGGCTGCACTTAAGTACGGCGTTAAGGTATCCGGTGCAACTGTTCACTATGTAACAGGTGTTGTTGACGGCGGTAAGATTATTAAACAAAAGGCTGTTTACATAAACGATGACGATACTCCCGAAACACTCCAGAAACGCATCATGGAAGAAGCTGAGTGGAAAATCCTTCCCGAAGCAATAGAAGAAATTTGTGCAACACTTTAATGAAAGAGGTAGTAACATGATACTTTCAGAAGAACTTAAAAATAATTCCTATCCCGGACGTGGTATTGTAATAGGCAAGAGCAAATGCGGAAAATATGCAGTAACAGCATATTTTATCATGGGCAGAAGCGAAAACAGTCGTAACAGAGTTTTCGTGGAAGACGGCGAAGGCATCCGCACACAGGCGTTTGACCCCTCTAAGCTTACTGACCCTCATCTTATTATCTATGCTCCCGTGAGAGTGCTTGGAAACAAGACGATAGTTACTAACGGCGACCAGACCGATACAATTTATGAGCTCATGAATCAGCAGTTGACTTTTGAACAGAGCCTTCGTACACGTGAGTTTGAAGATGATGCACCCAACTACACACCCAGAATTTCCGGTATCATGAAGGTTGAAGGTGGTAACTACAGCTATGCAATGAGCATTTTAAAGAGCAATAACGGAAACCCCGATTCTTGCTTAAGATTTACTTATTCCTACAAGAACCCCATTGCAGGCGAAGGTCATTTCATCCATACTTATATGGGTGACGGAAGTCCGCTTCCTTCCTTCAAGGGTGAGCCCAAAGAGGTTGTCATTGACCAGGATATTGACTCTTTTACAAAGACAATCTGGAGTTCTTTGAACGAAGATAACAAGGTTTCGCTGTTTGTAAGATATATTGATATTGAAACAGGCAAGTACGAAACAAGAATTATTAACAAGAACAACTAATGGAGGTCATACAAATGAATTCTATGCAGTTAAAATACGGTTGTAACCCTAACCAGAAGCCTTCTCGTATTTATATCGAAAACGGCGATTTGCCCATTGAAGTTTTGAACGGTAACCCCGGTTACATTAACCTTCTTGATGCATTCAACGGCTGGCAGTTGGTACGTGAGCTCAAAAAGGCTACAGGTCTTCCTGCGGCAACAAGCTTTAAGCACGTTTCGCCTGCAGGTGCGGCAGTTGGTGAGCCCTTGAGCGACGTATTAAAGAAGATTTATTTTGTTGAAGATAAGGAGCTTTCTCCCTTGGCTTGTGCATATGCAAGAGCAAGAGGTGCCGACAGAATGAGCTCTTTTGGTGACTTTGTTGCACTCAGCGATGTTTGCGATGTTCCCACAGCAATGCTTCTTAAACCTGAGGTATCCGACGGCGTTATTGCACCCGGCTACGAGCCCGAAGCGCTTGAAATTTTAAAGAGTAAGAGGAGAGGAACATACAACATCATCAAGATTGATGAAAACTATGTTCCCGACCCCATTGAACGCAAGCAGGTGTTCGGAATTACATTTGAACAGGGCAGAAACGAGCTTGACATCAACTCTGATATGCTCACAGAAGTAGTTACAAAGAATACAGAAATTCCCGAAAGTGCAAAGAGAGACCTTC
>JAFUJG010000288.1 GCA_017468215.1 Clostridia bacterium
AACGACGAAATATCAAACTGATTTTCGGGAGGTGCCGAGGTTGAAATACAAGTTAACAGGTATTATTGCCACAGCCTTGGTGCTTGTTGGTATAATTGTCATCAGCTTTATGATGCCTACAGATAACGGCAAACGATACATTGAGCATATAGATACAGAAGAAAAGACCCCTTGTGCAGGGGACTGCAGCGGAATTTTGTGTACACATCTTCCCATTGTAAAAATTGATACTCAAGGTAGTGAAATCCCCGGTAAAGCCATATACAACCATGAAAAACAGGTTATGGAATACACCCTTGCAGAGGATGGAAGCACCACAATTAAAGCTAAAGTTTCAATAGTTGACAACGAAAAGGTAAACAACCACGCCAATGATACCGCAAAGGTTGAGAGCTTGGTAAACATAAGGGTCAGGGGTAACTCCTCAAGGCATTTTGATAAGCCAAACTATGATGTAGAATTTGTAAACGAGGCCGGCTTGAATAATTCTTTGGAAATTATGGGCATGGATGCCCACCACGAATGGGCACTTCACGGCCCCTTCCTTGACAAAACCCTTATCAGAAATTACATGTGGTATAACATATCAGGGCAGCTTATGGAATATGCTCCCAATGTGCGTTTTTGCGAGGTTATGGTAAACGGTGAGTACCGGGGCGTGTATCTGATGTGCGAAACCATCAGCGCAGGAAAAGACGGCTCCAGAATAACTCTTAGCATTGACAAGAAGGACAATACCTTCACAGGCTACATTTTAAGGCACGACAGAGGCAGCAACAATGATATTAAAAATATCGAGCCCTTTTCAATCTATACATTCCGCACAGATAAAATAATAAACATAGTGTCGCCGGGAGCACAAAACCTCACCGAAACGCTTGCAAGGGAAATATCCTTGGAGTTTTCGCATTTTGAAAAGGCTATTTATTCCTACGACTTTGATGACCTTGTATATGGTTATGACGGCACAGTTGATGTAGACAACTTCGTAGACTACTTCATAATTAACGAAGTGTCCCTTAACCGTGACGCAGGCCTTTATTCAACATATATCTACAAGGATACCGACGGAAAATTTAAAATGTGCGTATGGGATTTTAACAACGCACTGGATAACTACGAGGAAACCCCCAACGGTGCGGAGGGCTTTGTTTTACAGGAGTCTATTTGGTTTAACAGAATTATCCAAGACGAGGATTTCACCGAAAAAATAATTGAGCGTTACCGCTATTTAAGGAAAAACGTGCTTTCGGATGAGTATCTTGAAAGCTTTATTGACGAAACTATCCTTTATTTGGGCGATGCAGTTGACCGCAACTTTGAAAAATGGGGATACTCCTTTAACAAAACCTCAGACAAATTATTTCCCGCTTGGCGTAACCCCAGAAGCTACAGCGAAGCGGTAGAGGATATGAAGGAAAGCCTGAAAAACCGCCTTAAATGGCTTGATGAAAACATAGAGAGCATAAAGCAGTATTCTGCTGCTTCAAAAACACGTGAATCACACGAAACCCATGAATAAAATGAAAGGAGGTAAATTTTCGGATGAAAAAATATATTATAGCTGTTACATCGGTTGTTCTTATGTTAGTAATTTTTGATTATCTTTATTTTCATTTGGGAATTTATCTCCCCATAAAATTAAATGACGAGGTATCCGTTTTTGTGAAAACCGAAGGTAAAAAGATTTTACTTAAAGAAAACGATACCTTTGAAGAATTTGAAATAAAAGGTGTTGACCTGGGTTCGGGTTACCCGGGGGAATGGTCAACCGATTTTGCAATAGATAAAGAAACCTATATGCGCTGGTTTTCTCTTATGCAGGAGATGGGTATAAATACCATACGTATTTATACAATTCAGTCTGAGCCCTTTTACGAGGCATTTTACGAATACAATAAGGACAATG
>JAFUJG010000289.1 GCA_017468215.1 Clostridia bacterium
AATTAATATCATAGGGTACGGAATATATAATCTCACCAAGGTCGGCTTTTTCAATTGTTTCTTCGATTACTTTGCCTAATTCGCATCGTAAAATCATTCAAAAGCCTCCTTACAACCAGATATCTAAAACTTTCATCGCCTTGTCATCCGCCTTTTTAAGGTCGGGAATAATATATCTTGAGCCGTCCACGTCTATAAGCATAACCGAGTTTTCACTAAGCCTTATAAGGCTCGATGACATGTCAAAGGTGGTGAACTGTCGGTCGCCTGCTGTGGTTTCAACCTCCCAGTAGGTGTGGCCAAACTCCTCTTTTGCATTTTTCACCTTAACAATTTCGGGCACAAAATATCTTTTTTCAAGCTCGTGCATAATAAGAGCCTTTTCCTCATTGGAAAAGCTGTCAAGACTCTCAATAATGCCCAGCTCACAGTTGCGGTCACGGTGACCCTCTGCCTGGCGTCTTACGGAGAGATACCTTTCCTTCTGGTGAAGGGGGAAAAGCCTTAAAACATCACATCTTCCTACATCATCTCCGTCAAGAGTGGCACCTAAAAGACCGCCTGCCGTTTCGTAAAATTTTATATCCTCGCCTGTAAGATACCTTACATCTGCGGCGTCTCTAAAATCATTCTTCATCTTCAACACCTCTTATCTTCAAAGCCTCTTTCTGCTTACCAAGCATGCCTGCATAAATACCGCCGGATGCTTCCAGCTGGGCGTGAGTGCCCATTTCTGCAATTTCGCCACGGTCTACCACAACAAGCCTGTCTGCGTTTTTAAGTGTGGAAAGCCTGTGGGCAATTGCAATGGTAGTTCTGCCCTTTGTGAGGGTATTTATCGCCTGCTGTATCTGAAGCTCTGTTTCAGTATCAACACTTGCAGTTGCTTCGTCCAGAATAAGAATTCTGGGGTCTAAAAGTATTGCACGTGCTATATTTATTCTTTGTCTTTCGCCGCCGGAGAGATTTGTATGTCTCTTTCCAAGCTCTGTTTCATAGCCGTCGGGAAGCTTCATAATAAAATCATGTGCATTTGCCAGTTTAGCCGCACTTACAACTTCTTCGTAGGTTGCATCCGGACGGGCAAATGCAATGTTTTCCATAATAGTTCCCGAGAACAGATGTGTCTCCTGCAGAACCATGCCTATTCTTCGGTGCAAATCGTCAGGATGTATGTCCTTTATATTCACACCGTCGATTTCGATTGCACCTTCTTCAACATCGTAAAGGCGGGTTATAATATTTGTTATTGTGCTCTTGCCTGCTCCCGAATGACCTACAAGACCAATCATTTCGCCCTTTTTAATATCAAGATTAATGTTTTTTAAAACAGGCTTGTTAGGCTCATAGGAGAAGGTGACATCCTTAAGGCAGATGTGTCCTTCAATATCCTCCATTCTTACAGGGTTGGGACTGGGAACAACATCGCTCTTTCGGTCAATAATTTCAAAAAGTCGGTGTGCACAGTTAAGGCACTCTGTCAGCCAGTCAATACTGTTTACAATAGAATCGATAGGACCTAAAACCATGCCCATATAGCCTACAAAGGTCATGAGCATACCAAATGTCATGCCTCCTTCAGCGTTCATAACCTGCGCGCCGCCCACTGCCCACACAAAAAGGCCGCCAAGGCTTGTTATGTAGCCCATAACAGGGAAGGTTTTTGCACCTCTTATGCCTTCACGTATGTTAGCCTCGTAAAGCTCTCCCGATGCCTTGTCAAAGCGGTCGATTTCGTTTGTTTCCTTACCAAAGGCTTTTACAACACGGATGCCAGCCAAAGCATCGTTTATAACAGAATTAAGCTTACTGCGTTTCTGCCAGGATGCGTTTTTAACCTTTCTGAACTTTGGGAACGCAACCTTCATCATATACACGGTAAAGGGCACCGGTATAAACACAATAAGCGACAAAAGCGGGTTCATCATCAGCATAACCGTTGCGGTGCCTATAAGGGTCAGGCTGTTTATAACAAGCTCGGGTATACGCCAAAGGATTGTAAAGCATATTTCCTCGGCATCGTTATTTACTCTGTTCATAAGGCTTCCCGTATGCTGTGAGTTGAAAAAGCTCATGGACAAACGCTGCATTGCCCCAAATATCTGGCTTTTAATATCAAAAACAATATTTGCGCTGACCTTAGCGGCCACACGCTCTTTTAAAATGTTTATTGTAAGACGGCTCACTTCAAGAAGTATAAGGCAAAGCACAATAGGCACAACCATGCCGTAGTACTTTCCGCCCTCTGTTAAAACCTCGTCATAAAAGGTTGCACCGCTTACATAAGGCCTGAGCACGCCTATAAGTGCCGTTAAAACCATAAACACACCCATAAGTGCAATGGAAAACTTATACTTTGGCAGGTAACCCAGCAGCCTTATAAAAATTGCTTTCCTGTTCATGCATTTAGGACAGATTTTTCGTCTGGGGTCACGGTAAGGTCTGCCGCAGGTTGGGCACGCATTTTCGTCGCCCATAGCCTTGAAATCCTCCTCGGTAAGCTCCTTATTTTCCTTAAGCTTACCTATGACCATTGCAAACCTTCCGGCAGTTCTGCCCACCGAGTTTGAATAAAACGCCACAGGATAGCTTTCGTTTTCCCTTTTTATAACAAACTGACCCGTGTTTATAAAGCTTTCGTTCGAAAGCATCTCAAAGCTGTCATAGTCGTAATCAATCTTCATTCCGCTCTTTACATCAATAGTAACAAACCTGTCCTTATATGCAAGAAGCCATACCTCGCCATAGGCACAGTCTGCGTCCATATCGCACTTCAAAACAGCCTCCGGCTCGGTCAGATTGTATGTATCCATTAAAGCTTTTATGTTTTTGTCGAGTTCAATAAATCCCTTTATCAAGACATTTTCACCCCATTTTGCATATCCTTTCTTTAGTATATCAACCAACTTTTTCAAAATCAATACAAAACCTATATTTTTTTTACTTTTTTTAAAAAATTTATATGGAATTTTTCTGTTATGTATGTTATTATAGAATAGATAGTTTATTTGACATTTTACTTATCAACCGGAGGAAATTATGGCTACTAACAATACAAATACAACCCCCAAAAGGAAAAGGGTTCCAAAATCAAAAAAATCGCAGTCCTCTGCAAAGGTAAAATCAACAGCAAAAAAGACCAAGGGCTCAATGCGCCTTGAGGTGAAGGTGTTTATTACACTTTTTATATCGCTGGTTGTTATCCTTTCTTACTATACTCCCATATTCGGCATTTTCGGAAGCCTTATACGTAATTTTGGGCTCGCTCTTTTCGGTGCAAGTGCATATGCCCTGCCCGTTTTTATCACGGCAATCCTTTTGCACAAATCGTTAAAAAATACATTAAAGCCTTACACAGGCATTTATGTTTCCATGGCATTTGTTGTGGTATGCGTAAGCCTTCTGTGCACAATCTCTGCCTCTGAGGGTGATTCCGAATATCTTGTTACAACCAGTGTCTTCAACTCTTTTAACCAATGTTGGAGAAACGGTGTAGACTGCGTTGACGGCGGGCTTATCGGTGCCTTAGGTGTTCCTTTAATGTCCTTCTTCGGCACCTTAGGCAGTCAGATTATACTCATATTCGCAATTATTATTCTCATTGCATGGGCAACAAAGTTTATTCCCATTATCTGGGCGGCAAAATGGATTAAAAAGTTTTATTATATTATAACAGAAAAGTTTACCTCCGATGACGAGGATGAGTATATCGAGGAAGAAGCTCCTGCGTTAGAGTCTCCCAAGAAGGAAAAAGCTCTTAAGCAAACACAGATGGACCTTGACGCAAAGCCCGTTGAGGAGCGTCACAGGGTGAAGAAAAACACTTCTGACGAGCCTAAAGAAAAGGAAAAGCCTTTTGTTGTTCCCATTTTTACAAAGGACAGCTCCGCAAAGGATAATGAGGATGACATGAAGATAAACATTGTTCTTCCCCCCTCGGAAAATTCTGCAGACGATTTTAAGCTTACAGAATATACTCAGGATGTGCGCCATGATGATCCCGAACAGAAGATTGCGCAAACAGAAAACTCAGTTTCCGCTACAGCTCCCGCCGTGCAGGAGAAGAAAGAGCCCAATGTTGCAATCGAATTAACCGAGGCGGATTTCATCGAGCCTGTAAAGCCCTACGAATTTCCTCCCATTACACTTTTAGAGAGGAACAAGGAGCAGGTATCACAGAGCAAGGGTACAGACTTACGTGAACAGGCAAAACGCCTTGTTGAAACGCTCCGCAGCTTTGGTGTGGAAGCCAAGGTTTTAGAGGTAAGCAAGGGGCCTACAGTTACACGTTTTGAGCTTCAGCCTGCAACAGGCGTTAAGGTAAGCAAGATTGTAAACCTTGCAGACGATATTGCTCTTAATCTTGCGGCACTTAGTGTGCGTATTGAAGCACCTATCCCCGGCAAGAGTGCCGTTGGCATTGAAATACCCAACACAGGCAATACAATGGTTCGTCTCCGTGAGGTTATCGACTCGGATGAGTTCAGAAATTTCAAGGCAAAAACAGCCTTTGCCCTTGGCAAGGATATATCCGGCACACCTATTATTACCGACATTTCAAAAATGCCTCACGTGCTTATTGCAGGTACAACAGGCTCAGGTAAGAGTGTATGTATAAACTCTCTTATTACAAGTATCCTTTACAAGGCTGACCCCAATGAGGTCAAGTTTATCATGATTGACCCCAAGGTCGTTGAATTAAAGGTTTACAACGGTATTCCCCATCTTCTTATTCCTGTTGTTACAGACCCCAGAAAGGCTGCAGGCGCACTTAACTGGGCAGTACAGGAAATGACAAAGCGTTACAAGATGTTTGCCGACAATAACGTACGTGACCTTAAGGGCTACAACGAGCTTGCCCAATTGCAGGGCGAAAAGAAGCTTGAACAGATTATTATCATAGTGGACGAGCTTGCAGATTTGATGATGGTTGCTCCCCGTGATGTTGAAGATGCTATCTGCCGTTTGGCACAGATGGCGAGAGCTGCAGGTATGCACCTTGTTATTGCAACCCAGTCTCCTCGTGCGGATATTATTACAGGTCTTATCAAGACAAATATTCCTTCTCGTATTGCATTTGCAGTACAGAGCCAGCTTGACTCCAGAATCATCATGGATATAGGCGGTGCCGAAAAACTTCTTGGTAAGGGCGACATGCTGTTCTTACCTATGGGTGCCTCCAAGCCCACACGTATTCAGGGTGCATTTATTTCCGACAGCGAGGTTGAAAAGATTATTGATTATGTAAAACAGGACGATATCAAATACGACGAGGACGTTATGGAGAAGATTGAAAATGGCTCCAATCCCGAAAAGGAGGAATCTGCAGGCGATGCAGACGAACTCCTTCCCAAGGCAATCGAAATCGTTGTAGATGCAGGACAGGCATCTGCATCCTTACTGCAAAGAAGACTGAGCGTTGGCTACAGCCGTGCAGGCAGGCTTATTGACCAGCTTGAGGCACGTGGCATTATAGGTCCTCATGAAGGTGCAAAGCCCAGACAGGTTTTAATCAGCCGTGCGGAATATGCCGAAATGATGATGCAGAATACTGACAATAACTAAAAGAGGATAACACAATGGCAAAAAACTTTTTACCAATTTCAAAAGAGGATATGATACAGCGTAATTGGGATTACTACGATTTCCTGTTTATATCGGGTGACGCATATGTGGACCACCCCTCTTTTGGTGTTGCCATTTTGTCACGGCTTCTGGAAAAGGAAGGCTACAGAGTATGTATTCTTCCCCAGCCTGACTACAAATCAACCCGAGACTTTTTAAAGTTAGGCAGACCCAGATTGGGTGTGCTTATTTCCGGCGGTGTTATTGACTCCATGGTAAATCATTATACCGCAGCAAAAAAACGCCGCAGTGAGGATGTATACTCCCCCGGCGGCAAAGCAGGGCTCAGACCCGACCGCTGTACAATTGTATATGCAAACCGTGTACGTGAAGCCTTTGGCAAAATCCCGGTAATTATCGGCGGCGTTGAGGCAAGCCTCAGACGTTTTGCACATTATGACTATTGGTCTGACAGCGTAAGACGAAGCATTATTTTTGACTCCCAAGCTGACTATATTTCATACGGTTGCGGTGAAAGAAGCATTATAGAGCTTGCAAATCTTCTTGCCGAAGGAAGCATGCCACATATGGGTAACATGCCCGACGGCGTGTGCTTTGTGTCAGACGAGCTTCCCAAAGGAGCAGTTGAACTGCCCAGTTTTGAGGAAGTAAGAGACGACAAGAAGGCATATGCTCTTGCCACAAAAGTTGAGTATGACGAGCAGGACCCCTTCCGTGGGAAAATCCTTGCTCAGAAGCATGGCGAAAAATACATTGTCCAGATGCCTATGAGCAAGCCGCTTAATGAAAGTGAACTGGACCGTGTTTACGCCCTGCCCTATACAAGAGAGTATCACCCCATATACGAAAAGGACGGCGGTATTCCCGCAATTGAAGAAGTAAAGTTTTCGGTAGCCTCCTCCCGAGGCTGCTTTGGAAGCTGTTCCTTCTGTGCAATCACCTTCCACCAGGGAAGGATTGTTCAGGCAAGAAGTCACGCTTCAATCCTCAATGAGGTCAAGCAAATGACCTGGATGGAGGACTTTAAGGGCTATATTCACGATGTAGGCGGTCCTACAGCCAACTTCCGTTTTCCAAGTTGCAAAAAGCAGCTCAAACACGGCACCTGTAAGGATAAGCAATGCCTTTATCCCGATGTGTGCAAAAATGCTGAGGTTGATCATTCGGACTATTTGTCGCTGCTCCGCAAAATCCGCAGTGTTGACAAGGTGAAAAAGGTCTTTATCCGAAGCGGTATCCGCTATGACTATCTTATAAAAGATAAAAACGACGAATTTTTCCGTGAATTGTGTATGCACCATGTATCGGGTCAGCTGAAGGTTGCACCCGAACACATATCCCCCAAGGTTTTATCCTACATGGGTAAGCCCGGGCTTGATGTGTACCGGAAATTCTGCGACAAATTCGCCGCCATAAATAAAGAAATAGGCAAAGAGCAGTATCTTGTTCCTTACCTTATGTCGTCACATCCCGGAAGCACCCTTAAAGAGGCAATTGAGCTTGCCGTTTATTTAAAGCGGATGGGCATCCGACCTCAGCAGGTGCAGGATTTTTATCCCACT
>JAFUJG010000290.1 GCA_017468215.1 Clostridia bacterium
GACCAGCCATCAACCACGATAGCTTCGCCCTTTTCAAAGCAAAAGTCTTCAATAAGCTTGTCGGCACGGTGTCTGCTCTTACATTCCTTACAGTCCATAAGAGGGTCACTAAAGCCGCCAACATGACCGGAAGCAACCCATGTCTGGGGATTCATAAGAATAGCACTGTCAAGACCTACGTTGTAAGGGGATTCCTGAACGAACTTCTTCCACCATGCTTTTTTTACATTGTTCTTGAACTCAACACCCAAGGGGCCATAGTCCCAAGTGTTTGCAAGACCGCCGTATATTTCACTACCGGGATAAACGTAGCCACGGCTCTTACAGAGTGCAACTACTTTCTCCATAGTTTTTTCATCGTTTCTCATCTGTATCATCTCCTAGATATAGTTATACATATATAATTATTGTATTATTTTATTGGCATTTTGTCAAGGGTTTTGGTTTTATATAGAAAAGAGCCCGATTTTGAGCGTGTGAATCCCTATGTGAGACCGCCTTTATCGAACTCTTTTTTATACAGTTATTTAATTAAGAAACATCTATCATTTCCAGATAATTCTTGCCAAATGCGGCAATATAATCCTTTCTGCCCTGTAAATTGTCGCCTAAAAGAAGCTCAAACACCTTTGCAGTTTCCTCTGCATCCTCGGGCGTCACCTGGATAAGACGCCTTGTTTCGGGGTTCATAGTGGTCTGCCACATCATGTCTGCCTGGTTTTCACCAAGACCTTTACTTCTCTGGATGTTTATCTTTTGGCCCTCAAGCTTTTCAAGAATATCTGCTTTTTCCTTTTCGCTGTAGGCAAAATAGGTTTCGTCCTTATGGGTAATTTCAAACAAGGGCGACTCTGCAATAAACACCTTACCCTCTTTTATGAGGGTGGGCATAAGAGCGTAAATCATTGTAAGGATAAGTGTTCTTATCTGGAAGCCGTCCACGTCGGCATCGGTACAGATAATAACCTTTGCCCAGCGGAGAGAGTCGAGATTAAAAGAGGATATGTCCTTATTATGCTTGCTTTTCACCTCAACACCGCAGCCTAAAACCTTTACAAGGTCGGTTATTATTTCACTTTTGAAAATCTTTGTGTAGTCAGCTTTAAGGCAGTTAAGGATTTTACCTCTTACAGGCATAATTGCCTGGAACTCACTGTCACGGCCCATCTTACAGGAGCCCATCGCACTGTCACCTTCCACAATGTAAACCTCACGCTTTGTAAGGTCCTTGCTTCGGCAGTCCACAAATTTTGCAATACGGTTTGTGATATCAATATTGCCTGTGAGCTTTTTTTTCATGTTTGTTCTTGCCTTTTCCGCATGCTCACGGCTACGCTTATTGAGTAGCACCTGGTCTGCAATTTTCAGTGCATCTGCACGGTGCTCTATAAAGTACACATCCAAACCCTGGCGGAAAAATTCGGTCATAGCTTCCTGGATGAACTTGTTTGTAATACTTTTCTTTGTCTGGTTTTCGTAGCTTACTGTTGATGAGAAGCAGTTTGTAACCAAAACAAGGCTGTCTGCCACGTCATTAAAGGTGATTTTGCTTTCATTTTTGGTATACTTATTCTCATTTCTCATAAAGGCATCAAGTGCGGCAACAAAGGCACTTTTTGCAGCCTTGTCGGGTGCACCGCCGTGCTCGAGGAAGGAGGAGTTGTGGTAATACTCAATAAGGTTCACATCGTTTGAAAAGCTGAACGCCGCCGACATTTTAACCTTGTAGTCCTTCATGTCGGGTCTGTCACGACCAACCTTTTCGCCCTCCAGATAATGAACATCTGTCATGCGTTTTTCACCGGTAAGCTCCTCAACGTACTGAGTGATACCTCTTTCGTAATAATATTCAAACTTTTCGCCCTTGTAGTCAAGCTTAAAGGTTATGCCCTTGTTGGAAATAGCCTGCCTCTTAAGCATTTCCTGGAAATATTGGAGCGAAATATTAATGTCGGTGAAAACCTCTAAATCGGGCTTCCATTTTATTGTAGTACCTGTGTGGCGATACTTCTTTTCTTCCTTGTACAAGCCGCCAACGTTTTCGCCTTTTTCAAAGTAAAGCTCGTGCTCATACCCTTCACGGCAAATGGTTGCTTCCATATACTCGGATGCAAACTGTGTTGCACAAAGGCCCAGGCCGTTAAGACCAAGTGCGTCAGCGTATTCGCCCTCGCCCTTGTCATACTTACCGCCTGCATAAAGCTCGCAAAAAACCAAATCCCAGTTATATCTTTGTTCTTTTTCGTTCCAGCCAACAGGGATTCCTCGGCCGCAGTCCTTAACTTCAATGCTTAAATCCTTGAAATAGGTTATCTCAATAACCTTGCCGAAGCCGTCCTTTGCTTCGTCAATAGAGTTTGATACGATTTCAAATATACTGTGCTCACAGCCCTCGATACCGTCTGAGCCGAATATAACGCCCGGGCGTTTACGTACCTTGTCGGGGCCTTTTAAGCTTACAATACTCTGGTCGCCGTATTCCTTCTTTGCCATTTATCTTTTTCCTTCCTTTTTTCTCTTTATGCCGCAGGCTGTGTGCCCCATTCCTCAACAGGTATAAGTCCGGGAGGCATCTTGTAGGGGTCCTCTGTAGGTACTTCCACTACCTTTGTACCAACGGTTACAACAGTTTTCTTGGGGTTATAACGGCTTCTTACAAGGCTCTCACGTGATACCTCTGTTCCGTTGGAGTACACAATTCGTGTTGCATCAACCACATAGCCCTTTGAGCCGTTTTTTGTTTGGGTAAAGCCAACCTCTTTTTCAGGGTCTTCTACAGTTTCAACCATGGGCTCTAAAACAGATACCGTGCTTGTTGCAATTTCGACCTTTTTGCCGTCTATGGTTTCGGTTCCCACAATAGATATGGCAACGTTTCTTCCGCTTATTGTACCAACAATCTTCACAGGGTACTCGGTATTATTTTTAAATCTAAAATCTGTTGTTCCCCAGTTAACGGTAGCATCTCTGCCCATAGGCACATAGCTTACGGTCATCTGGTGGCTTCTTCTTTCTGTAATTTGCAGGTTGGACAAAAGCACTGTGTTATAAAGTGTGCTCGATACCTGGCATATACCGCCGCCTACCTGGTCAACAGTTTCACCTGCCACATAGGCACCTGCTGTTTTGTAGCCTCTGGAAACAGTTCTTTCACCTACAGAGCCGTTAAAGGAGAACACATCACCCGGCATGAGTATCACGCCGTTAATGCTACCTGTGGCAAGAGCTATGTTGGATGCACGGTTTGCACTTGATGAGGAGAAATTTGTTGTATATTTACCAAGTGTGTCTCTGAAAAGTGCCGCCTCAAGCTCCTCTTTAGTATGCTTGGGCTTTTTTACCTCGCAGGCTATGACAAAGCTTTCGCCTTCTTGGGTGTGCTCGCCCATAATCTTAAGAGCTTCATCGGTGTTAAAAACAACGCCTATAGAAGATTCGGTAACATAAATAATGCCGTTTTCGTCCATGATATATTCAGGCTCCTTGTATTCGTTTACAAGAAGGGCCAACAGCTC
>JAFUJG010000291.1 GCA_017468215.1 Clostridia bacterium
ATTGATTACACGGCAGAAATTATAAAAAAGCTGGGGATGAAGGTTGATACCGTTTATTTTGGCGGCGGTACACCCACTGCGATAAAAAGCGAGCTTCTGGAGAGACTAATAGTAAGGTTGTATGAAAAAATGGACATCTCCCATGTAAGGGAATTTACCGTTGAGGCAGGCAGACCCGACACCTTCACAAAGGAAATGATGGCAATGCTTAAAAGGTGCAATGTGGGCAGGGTGTCGGTAAACCCGCAGACAATGCACCAGAAAACCCTTGATGCCGTAGGCAGACGGCACAGCGTAGAGGACGTAAAACGAGCCTTTTATCTGGCACGTGAAGCAGGGATAAAAAGCATTAATGCAGACCTTATTGCAGGTCTCCCTGCAGAGGATGACCTTATGATGGAAAAAACCGTATATGAAATCCTTTTTCTTGAACCTGACGCAGTTACGGTGCATACATTATACATGAAGCGGGCGGCTGAAATTATAGACTACTTTGATGCATTGAGATTTACCGAAAATGTATCCGACATGGTGGATAAAGCGGCAACAATGCTTAATGCGGCAGGTCTTGAGCCGTATTATATGTATAAACAGCGAAACACCCTGGGTAATCTTGAAAATACAGGCTTTGCAAAAAAAGGACACGAGAGCCTGTACAACGTGTACATTATGGAGGAGGTACAGCCTATACTTGCAATTGGTGCAGGCGGCTCCACAAAGATGGTACTTAATGATGAAATCGAAAGGGTATTCAATCCCAAGGATGCATCGGATTACACAAAGCGTATAGATGAGGTTTTAAAAAGGAAAGATATATTTTATGAATTTTATGACAGGAGGAGAAAAAATGGCATTGTTTGATGAATTAAAGGATCGTGCATCTGACGTTGTTCAGGTGGCAGGTAAAAAGGTGGAGGACGCCTACAGCGCAACCAAGCTGAAAATCCAGATTGCTGACAAGCAGTCGGCCGTACGCACTCTTTACCGTGAATTAGGTGAGCTTGTTTACGAAAACAGCAAAAAGGCAGAGCCCGAGATTGAAGCTGTTGAGGACAAAATTGCAGAGATTGACCTTGTTCTTGAAGGGATAAACGAGCTTAAGGACCAGGAAAGAGGCATGAAAAAGCTTGTTTTGTGCCCTGCCTGCAGCTCTGAGGTTGACGAAAAAGCTAAGTTCTGCCCCCAGTGCGGAAGCGAAATGAACTAAAGCCATCAAAAAACACTCTTTTAAAGAGTGTTTTTTGTTTTATTAATAAAATGTTCATTTTTTTGCGACAAAGCTAACATTTTATTGGTTTAACCTATATAGTAGCGAATTAATGAACGGAGGATCATCGTGAAAAAAATTTTCAAAAACAAGTGGTTTAAAAGAGCAATAATTGCATTGCTTGTCATTGCAATTGCCGGAGGCGTCTTTACTTTTGTAAAATCAAGAAAAAGCAAAGAAACCGAAGGCGAGGAAATGGCAACTGCAATTGTTACAAGACGCAGCATAACAAATACCGTAACCGGGTCGGGTACTGTTTCGGCATACGAAACTTATAACATTGTACCTACTGTAACAGGCGAAATTGTATTTTGTGATGTTGAAGAAGGCGACTGGGTTGAAGAAGACCAGGTGCTTTATAAATTTGACACCGAAAAAAGCGACAACGCCATTTCCAAGGCTGAGAACAGTGTTGAAAATGCGGCTTTAAGCCTTGAAAGTGCAGAAGAAAATGTTGCAAATCTGACAGTTAAGGCACCTGCTCAGGGTGTGGTGTCGAACCTTTCGCTTACAATTGGTGACAAGGCATCCGGTACGGTTTGCACACTTACAGACAATACATATATGATTGCCGAGATAAAGGTTTCTTCGGCAGATGTAGGCAAAATTTCCAAGGGTGATAAGGTAAGTGTAGGTCTTGAAAAATATATGACAACAATGGAGGGCTATGTTGACCGTATCAGCTCTGCAACTGTTGCAGGTGAAAACGGAAGCATGGTTACAAGTGTTGATGTAATCGTTAAAAACCCGGGCTCAATTGCAGAGGGCACATATTGCTCTGCAACCTTCCACACAGCATACGGCGATATTGACAGTGCAGAAGCAGCAACTCTTAACTACCCCTCAAGTGCAAAGGCTACAGCAGAACAGTCGGGTACTGTTGCAAAGATAAACGTTAAAAACGGTGACTGGGTGAACGAGGGCGATGTTATTGCCGTATTGGAAAACAGCCAGGTTACAAACCAGCTTAAAACTGCAAAAATGAATTATTCCGACGCTGTTTCCAACCTTGCCGACACAAGAAAGGAAGCTGAAGATTATGTTTTAACAGCGCCTATTTCCGGTAAGGTTATGCAGAAAAACTACAAAAAGGGCGACACTGTGGCAGGCAGCAACTCAACAACACTTATGGTAGTTGCAGACACCACAAAAATGAAGTTTACAATCAATGTTGACGAGCTTGATGTTGCAAAGATTACCGTTGGTCAGGAGGTTACCATTGAAGCCGACGCTATTGAAGGCGAGGTATTTATAGGCAAAATTGAAACTGTTTCCCTTCTGGGTACATCCTCCTCGGGTGTTACATACTACCCTGTTGATGTTGTAATCGAACAACCCGGCGACCTTATCCCGGGTATGAATGTATCGGCAGAAATAATCGTTGAAAGTGCAGAAAATGTTATTGCCGTTCCCTCCGGTGCGGTTACATATTACAACGGAGCCTATTATGTAAATGTTGTGGGCGAGGTAGAAGGCATGGAAGATATGGACTCTCAGATGGGTCAGAACAGACCGGCAATGGAAGATATGCCTTTTGGTGAAATGCCCACAGGCGACAGAGAGGCTATGCCTTTCCGTGAGGCACCTACAGGTGATAGCGAAGATATGCCCTTTGGCGAAATGCCCACAGGCGATAGAGAAGGCAGACCCGCCGACGGAATGGAAAACCGTGGCGAAACGGGCGGCGGTATGCCTATGGGCAACATGGGTCAGAACAACAAAAGAGGAAACACCGAAGCTCAAGTAAAACAGAATATGTACCAGGAAAGTGTCAGAGTACAGGTTACAACAGGTGTTTCCGATGACGATTATACAGAAATTGTAACAGGCGATATCAAAGTAGGCATGATAGTTGAAGTGACAGGCTCATCAAGCGAAAACAGCGGTTGGGGCATGATGGGCGGCTTTGGCGGCGGTATGCCTATGGGCGGCGGCATGGGTGGAGGAAGACCCATGGGCGGCATGAGATAAGGCGAAAGGAGCCCACTGAATTGATTAAAATTGAAGATATGTATAAAATATACAAGGTCGGTGACAGCGAGGTCAGAGCACTTGACGGAGTAAGCCTGCATATCAAGCCGAAGGAATTCGTGAGTATTATCGGACCTTCGGGCTCGGGTAAGTCAACTCTTATGAATATGATAGGATGTCTTGATACTGCCACCAGCGGTAAATACTTTATTGACGGTGTACCCATTGAAAACCTCTCTGAAAACCAGCTTGCTGCTATACGAAACAAAAAAATAGGCTTTATTTTCCAGGTGTATAACCTTTTGCCTAAGCTGACAGCTCTTGAAAACGTGGAACTGCCTCTTGTGTATCAGGGCATACATGCAAAAGAAAGGCGAGAGATGGCAATTGAAGCTCTCAAAAAGGTAGGCATGGAAAAAAGAATGCATCATAAGCCAAAGGAGCTTAGTGGCGGTCAGCAGCAGAGAGTTGCAATTGCACGTGCTCTGGCACCGCATCCGCCGCTTATTCTGGCGGATGAACCTACAGGTGCACTGGACTCCAAAACAGGCATTCAGGTTATGGAAATGCTAAAGCAGATTCACTCTGACGGCAATACCGTTGTGCTTATTACGCACAACACCGACATTGCCCGCCAGGCACAGCGTGTTATACGTATAGCTGACGGTCAGATAACAAGTGATACTACAAATACAGAGGGGGTTGTGTGCGAATGACATTTGTTATGAGTGTTAAAATGGCTCTTTCCTCTGTGTGGTCCAGCAAAATACGTTCGTTTTTGACAATGCTTGGTATTATAATCGGCGTTGCGGCGGTTATTCTTTTGGTTAGCATGGTATCTGCATCAACCCAGCAAATGAAAACTCAGCTTGAAAGCATGGGTACAAACCTCATAAACGTAAATATAAACCGTGGCTGGGGCTCGGGCAGAAGTGTCAGCAATGCTGAGCTGCAAGCCTTCTGTGATGAAAATTCCGATATTATTGCATACTGCTCTCCTGCAATTTCATCACGTGGAACAGTTAAGTACGGCGGTGACAATGTCACATCCTCCCTCTACGGTGTTTCTGGTGAATATATGCTGATAAAAAACCGTGAGGTTGTTTCGGGCCGTAATTTTACCGAAACAGATATTTCAAACAGAAACAACGTGTGTATCATAGGCGAATACCTTGTACAGGAGCTTTTTGGCGGGATGGACCCTATAGACCAGGAGGTAAAGGTAAACAACGAGGTATTTAAGGTTGTAGGTGTGCTTGACCAGAAATCGAGTAATGTATCCTCGGGCGGTGAGGACGATATGATTTTAATTCCTTATTCGAAAGCACAAAGGCTTCTTCGTAATGCAGGCATTTCCAGCTTTGTAATTTCCGCATCAAGCAGTGATTATACCGATGATGCAACCGAGGCAGTTGAAAACTTTTTGTATAAAAAGTTCAAAAACGAAAACTTTTATAACGTTATGGACCAGGCTGCCATGATGGATACCATAGATGAAGCCCTTGCTTCAATGGCACTTCTGGCGGCGGCAATAGCAGGCATTTCCCTTGTTGTAGCGGGTATAGGTATTATGAACATTATGCTTGTTACCGTAACAGAAAGAACTCGTGAAATTGGTATAAGAAAATCTATAGGTGCAAAAACAGGTGTTATTCTGATGCAGTTTTTGGTTGAAAGTGCAGTAATCAGCTGTATCGGAGGCATATTGGGTATTATCGTGGGCGTTGCGGGCAGTGCAGGTATCTGTATGGCAATGGGTATGCCTGTACTTACCCTGGCTGACCAGGCGGTGAGTATTATAGGCTCCTTCCTGTTCTCGGCGGCAATGGGTGTTTTCTTTGGTATGTACCCTGCACAAAAAGCGGCAAAGCTCAATCCGGTTGATGCATTAAGATACGACTAAAAATGAAAAAGGAGACAAAAACTATGATAAAGAAGATAACGGCACTTGCTCTTTGCTTTATAATGCTTCTTTCGCTTACATCCTTTGCGGCGACCTTTAAGGATGTAGCTGACGATGGCAGCGAAACAAGCGAGGCAATTGAGGTGCTCAGCGAGCTGGGAGTTCTTTCCGGAATGGGCGACGGCACCTTTTCGCCTTATACAACTCTGACAAGAGCTCAGGTGGCTAAGATTGCAGTTTGCATTATGGGAAAAACCAAGGAAGCAGTTGCAACTACTGACGCCTTCAGCGACGTTAAGTCAACACATTGGTATTCAGGATATGTCAATGTGGTTGCAAAGGAAGGCATAATAACAGGCTATCCTGACGGAAGCTTCGGTGCAAACGACCCCATTACATATGCACAGACTGTTACAATCCTTATAAGGCTTTTAGGCTACAATGCCTCCGATGTAGGACACAAGTGGCCTCAGGGCTATCTTGACAAGGCGAGCCTTCTGGGCTTAAGCGAGGGCATGAGTCTTACTGCAAACGATACCGTAACAAGAGCCGATGCGGCAGTTCTCATATACCGTGCTCTTTTTACCGACATGAAGGATACAAAAAACGCTCTTATCACAAAAATGGATAAAAACGTTTACGAGGATACAATTATCCTGGCAACAAGCAATGAAAACGCATCGCTTCTGGTAAATCAGGTGCAGACCGATGCAGGAATATTTACCTTTGATGCAAACACCTGTGATATGACAAAGTTCACAGGCTGTGAAGGAACGGTGGTTGTTAATGATGAATCAAAGGTGATTGCCTTTGTTGAAAATGACAGCTTTACAAAAAAGAGCTATGTTATAATGGCGGCTTATTCTGAAGGTAATTCGGATAACATATCACTTGTAACGGAAAATAACGGTACAGTTACTATTAATGCAAAGACAACAATTTACATGAACGGCGGAGAATACACAGCCGCAAAGCTCTCCGAGGGCATTAACGCAGGCAGCAGTATTACTCTCTTTGAGGAAAACGGAGCCGTGAAGTACGCTTTTGTTGAGGAATATAAAAACCAAGGCCCCATCACCGTAACCGATGAAACAAGGGTTAAAACAATTTTTGATATTGAAAATCCCGACAAAACAAAGGTTATCAGAAAAGGTGTTTCTGCCACATGGGATGACATTGAACGTTATGATGTTCTTTACTATTCTGAACGAACAAACACCCTCTATGTGTACTGTGACCGTGTATCGGGCATGTATGAGGAAGCTTACCCCATGAAAACAAACGTAACACGTGTAACCGTGTCTGGTAGCGAATATACTCTTACATCCATGACGGCAGTTAACAAGCTTAACGAATCAGCAGGCGCCTTTGAAATCGGCGACAGAGTTACCTTGCTTTTAGGTGAAGACGGCGGCGTTGTTGATGCTGTAAGCCTTACAGATACAGATGTTTCCATGTACGGTGCAATTGTATCAACTTCTATGGGTCTTTCGGAGGACGATGATGCCAAGGGCAGAACGGAGTATTATGTAACCGTTCTTCACCCCGACGGTCGTGAGGTTAAATACACTGTAAAGGACGACCAATACGAAAACGAAGCAGGCGAACTGTGTGTGGTTGACTTTGAAGACGGCTATGCGGTGTTCTCGTTCCCTTCTGATACATATGTGACAGGATATGTAAATAAAAACACACGTACTATAGGCGACAAAAAGCTTGCAGGTGATGTGAAAATTTTAGAGTACATTTCCGGCAGCGACAGCAGTGCAACAGTTGTAACTGCAAGCCTTGCTGACATTGAAGGCTTTACCCTTGTAAAGAAAAATGTGAAAAATGTGGTGTATAATAAGAAGGGTGAGATTGTACTGTTGTATCTTGACAATGTAACAGGCAACGAAGGCATTTTCGGTATAGTTACAGATGACCCCGGCTCACAGGACGGAAAGGCTATTAAAAGCGGCACATACACAATACTGAGCAATAACACACGCTATAGTATAAACGGCACATACACATCCCTCAGAAAGGGTGACTGCGTTGAATACGTAAGAGACGGAAACGGTGCAACCGTGCATGAGCTTACTCAGGTTGCACAGGGAACTGTGATTGAAAGCTTGGTTGACAATGTTGTTATCCTGAACGGCGAGAGCTATACACTCGCTGACAATGCTACCATTTATGCCGGAAGAAGCTCCTCGGAAATGAAATCTGTTTCCTGGGAGGATGCGGAAGGCATGACGGGAAGAATAACCTTCTTTTCCGATAAGGCAATCCGTGAAGGCGGAAAAATAAGAGTTATAAGAATTTATACAGAATAAAACAAAAAAGGTACTTGTGTCGGCTTGATGCAGGTACCTTTTTGTTGTATTTTAAAGCACCACTTTCTTGCAATCGCTTCTTGTTTTTTTGCATGCAGTGTGATATAATTCTAATATTAATACCAAGGAGGCAAAACCATGGCAGAAATGACTCCGATGATGAAGCAATACTTACAAATTAAGCAAGAAAATAAAGACGCAATATTAATGTTCCGTCTGGGCGATTTTTATGAGATGTTCTTTGACGATGCGGTAACTGCATCGAGAGAACTGGAATTAACCCTTACCGGGCGTGACTGTGGTCAGGAGGAGCGTGCACCCATGTGCGGTGTGCCTTTTCATGCTGCACAGATTTACATTTCACGTCTTGTTGCAAAGGGCTACAAGGTAGCAATATGCGAACAGGTTGAAGACCCCAAGGAAGCTGTCGGCATTGTAAAAAGAGAAGTAATACGAATTGTAACCCCTGGCACAAATTTGGACGAGGGCGTTGTAAACAGCCAGAGCACAAATTACATAGGTGCAATCATACGTCATGGGAACAAAAATGCCGTTGCATTTGCCGATGTTGCATCCGGTGAGCTGTCGGCAACAATTGTGGACGGTGACGAGACAGGTAATCTTTTGATAAACGAGCTTGCAAGGTTTTCGCCTGTTGAGCTGGCATTGGGCGGCGAAGCAGAGGAAAACAAGCTTTTGAGAGAATATCTTGAAAGCAGCTCCAATGCATTGTGCTTTGCCTTTGACGAGGATGTTATCAGAAAGGACGCTCAGAACACAGTTGCTTCTCAGCTTAAAAACTACGGTGAAATCGAAGACGGAGATATGCTTGTTGTAGTAGCGGCAATTATATCTTATATAAACGAAACTCAAAAAGCCAAGGTGCCCCATTTAAGAGAGGTTTCCATTTACACCTCTGGTCAGTTTGTGGAAATTGATGCTGCCAGCAGACGAAATCTTGAGCTTACCGAAACCATGCGTGAAAAAAACAAGCGTGGCTCCCTTTATGGTGTGCTTGATAAGACAAAGACCGCCATGGGCTCGAGAACCGTTAAAAACTGGATTCTGCGTCCGTTGGTTAATGCGGTGCTTATAACAAACAGGCTTGATGCCGTGGAAGAAATGGTCAATAATCTTGCTCTCAGAGAGGATTTGGCAGAATATATAGCAAAAATATGGGATATTGAAAGGCTTATGGCGAGGGTCAGCCTTAAAATGGCTAACGCAAAGGACCTGGTGGCACTGCGTGAATCCTTCAGGCATCTTCCTGCAATAAAAAATCTATTAAAAGACACAAAGAGCGTTTATCTTTCCTACCGTGAGGGAAGGCTTGACCCCATGGAGGATATTTACGAGCTTTTGAGCCGTGCAATTGTTGATGAGCCGCCTGTGAGCCTTCGTGAGGGCGGTATTATAAGACCCGGCTACGATGAAGAAATCGACCGTTTAAAAACCGCTGCCGCTTCGGGCAGGGAATTTATTGCATCCCTGGAAGCTAAGGAAAGAGAACGAACAGGTATTAAAAATCTTAAGGTAGGCTTTAACAAGGTTTTCGGATATTATATCGATGTAAGCAAGGGAAACCTGAGCAAAGTGCCCGAGGACTATATAAGAAAACAAACTCTTGTTAACAACGAAAGGTTTATTACCTTAGAGCTTAAGGAAGCGGAGAGTGCAGTTTTAGGTGCACAGGAAAGGCTTGTTGAGCTGGAGTATAACGCTTTTGTAAAGGTGAGAGAAACTGTTGCCTCGGCCCTTGAAAGAATAAGCCGTACAGCAAAGGCGATTTCTGAAATTGATGCTATATATGCACTTGCAACTGTAGCAATAAAAAACAACTACGTAAAGCCTGTTATCACAATGGGCAACGAAATCGAAATAAAAGACGGCAGGCATCCTGTTGTAGAACGTATTGCAAAGGGTGTATTTGTACCTAATGACACACTTTTGAACGAAAGAAACCATTCTATGGTTATAACCGGACCTAACATGGCAGGTAAAAGTACATACATGAGACAAAATGCTCTGATAGTGCTCATGGCGCAGATGGGCAGCTTTGTGTCTGCAGCTTCGTGTAAGGTGGGCGTAGTGGATAAGATATTCACACGTATCGGTGCAAGCGACGACCTTACAAGAGGACAGAGTACGTTCATGCTTGAAATGAACGAGGTAAGCTACATACTGAAAAATGCAACCAGAAAGAGCCTTGTAATACTTGACGAAATAGGCAGAGGAACATCCACCTTTGACGGACTCAGTATTGCCTGGGCAGTAATGGAGCATATTGCAAAAAAGGTGAAGGCAAAGACACTTTTTGCAACACATTATCATGAGCTTGCGGTTCTGGAGGATGAGCTTGAAGGTGTGAAGAATTTTAACACCGCATGCAAAAAGCGTGGGGATGAGATTACATTTTTAAGGAAAATTATCCCCGGCAGCGCAGAAGCAAGCTACGGTATTGAAGTAGCACTTCTGGCAGGTGTGCCTATGCCTGTGGTTAAAAGGGCAAAGGAAATCCTGCAAAGCGTTGAAAGCGGACAAAGCGTTGAAATAAAGTCGAACAAAAAGGCAGAGAACACAATGCAGATGGGATTTGCAATGCCCAATCCTGTTGTGGATGAACTCAAAAACATTGACCCCACAATTTTAACGCCCATCGAAGCAATGAATAAGCTCTACGAGCTGTGCCAGAAGGCAAAGAATAATTGATTATGCAAAATTGACGGAACGAGGTGATATAATGGGAAAGATTAATGTGCTTGACAAGGCAGTAGCCGAAAAGATAGCTGCAGGCGAGGTGGTTGAACGACCCTCCAGCGTGGTAAAGGAGCTTGTGGAAAACAGCTTCGATGCACAAGCTACAAGTGTTACAGTTGAAATTGAACATGGCGGCACAAGCTACATCCGTGTAACAGACAACGGCGTGGGCATTATGCCTGAGGATGTTTCGGTAGCTTTTCTTCGTCATGCAACAAGTAAAATAAAAGACGAGGGCGACCTTGAGGGTATTTCGACCCTTGGCTTCAGAGGCGAGGCTCTGTGCTCTGTGAGTGCTGTTAGCCGAACTGAGATGCTTACACGTACAGCCAATAACGACATGGGCGTGTACATGGTTGTGGAAGGCGGTGAAACAAAGGAAAACCGCACGGCAGGCTGCCCCTTGGGAACAACCGTTACGGTGAGAAATCTTTTCTTCAATACACCTGCGAGAATGAAGTTTTTGAAAAAGGATGCCACAGAGGCGGCATACATAACAGACATATGCCAGAGGGCGGCATTAAGCCATCCGGAAATTTCCTTCAGATACATTCGTGACGGACGTGACATTTTCTTCACGCCGGGGGACAATCAGCTGCGTAATACAGTGAGAGCAGTATTCGGCAAGGATATTTCCCAAGCCATGCTTGATGTTGAAGAAAAAACAGGGATATATTCCATAAAGGGTCTTACAGGCTCAAACAAGCTTTCAAGACCTAACAGAAATATGCAGTATTTCTTTGTGAACTGAAGGCTTGTAAAGAGCAACCTTTTGTCAGCAGCACTTACCGAGGCTTATAAAAACGAGCTTATGGTGGGCAGGTTCCCTGTGTGCGTGCTGGATATTTCGCTTCCCTGCGAATTGGTTGATGTAAATGTTCACCCTGCAAAAACCGAGGTTAAGTTTGTAAACGAGGAGGAAGTTTACAGAGCCTTGGTAATGGTTGTACGAGGTGCCGTTACAAGGAAGAACTCAGTCGATAAAAATTTAACCTTCTTACAGCGGAATAACGCTTTTAAAACTGCTGTTGAAACACCACTGGCTGTTCAGGAAAAAATAAAGAACGTACACGAGGTTAAAAGTGCATTTGCACCCATTAAGCCTGCCAAGGAGACTCCGCTTGAAAAAAAGAGCCTGTTTGAAAGCATAAAAACAGAGCCTAAAAGGCTTGTATCAACTCCCGAGGAGCTTCCTGTTAAGAAGATAGAATCTCTTGAAATTAAGGAAACAGAGGTTGTAGTTCCAAAAGCAGAGCCTATAAAAGAGCCTCAAAAGGAGCAGGTTAAGGAAGAAGCGGTAGTTAAAAAGG
>JAFUJG010000292.1 GCA_017468215.1 Clostridia bacterium
CGGGAAGTCTGTCCGTTTTGTGTCGGTGTGGGATCGGTTATGTTTTGTCTGCATGGCAAAGCGAAAGCTCGGTCCATCGCGCCGGCGCGGACAACTTGTCCACAGGGCCGGTCTTATTCTTTTTGTTACTAGCGTAGGCTTTATTGCAGGTCCTAAGTTTTTCGGTAACCTTAAGAAAAACTTTAAGAGCTATGTAATGATGGGTCTTGTAATTATATTGGCAGGCGGTCTTTCCGCACTTCTTTGTATTTTTATCGGTAGCCGCACAGGCGGACTTACAGGCAGTGAACTTACATGTATGATAATAGGTCTTCTTTCCGGCTCGCTCACAAGTACTCCTGCCTTTTCTGCAGCTAAGCAGACTGCAGAATCTATTGCAGCAACACCTGAAATGGCAGAGACACTTGAAACTCTTGTAACAACAGGTCATGCCATCAGCTACATATTCGGTGTTATAGGCGTTGTTCTCTTTGTTCAGATTGTGCCTAAGCTTATGAAAGCCGACATGGCACACGAAAGAAGTCTTCTTTCTGTAGGTGAAACAGAAACCGTAAAGAAAGAAACAGGAAAGCTTATTCATTTTGACCATTTAGGCTTTGCGGCTTTTGCTTTAGCAGCAATTGTAGGTACTGTTATTGGTAATATTAAAATTCCGATGAGTTCTGCAGGCTTTACAGGCACATGCTTCTCTCTTACAACAACAGGCGGATGTCTTCTCACAGGTCTTATCTTTGGTCATTTCGGTCGCATTGGTAAGGTGAGCATTATGCCCGAAGCAAAAACACTTAATATCTTCAAGGAACTAGGTCTTATTCTTTTCCTTGTAGGTGCAGGTGTTGCAGGCGGTAACGGATTCTTGGAAATTGTACAGCCCGTTTACTTCATCTACGGTGTTATTATGACTGTACTTCCTATGATAATAGGCTTCTTCTTTGCAAAGTATGTATTGAAGCTTTGTCTCCTCAATAACCTTGGCTCGCTTACAGGCGGTATGACATCAACTCCTGCACTTGGTACACTTATCAATGTTGCTGAAACAGACGACGTTGCATCTTCTTATGCGGCAACATACCCTGTAGCACTTATTGCAGTTGTACTGATAAGCCAGTTCATTATTCTTTTTGTAAGATAATCGAAATATTTAAGGCGGTGTAAAAAGCAAGTTTTTACACCGCCTTTTTGCGTTGACAAGGGATTTTTTGGGCTATATAATTAATCTGAGGTGAGGGGTATGACAAATCCTTTTGAACTGTATAATGCAAAATGGATAGGTGAGGGCGATGATTGCACAGAGCATAACCATGCACCTGTTTTAATGGGCAGATTTAATACAGATAAAAAATATGAAAAGGTTATGCTTTACATAACAGGGCTTGGTCTTTTTGAAGCAAGTGTTAACGGCAAGAAAGTAGCGGATATATACTTTGCCCCCGGCGAGAGCAATTTTGCAAAAAGAGTTTATTACGAAAAGCTTGATATAACCCGCCTGGTAAATGTGGGTGAAAATGAAATATCAATCCTTCTGGGTAACGGACAGTATACAAACTTTAAGATTAACCCGACCATGGAAAGTAACGGGCAGCTGATTGCACCTCATAGATACCAGAAAAACGACGGATGCGTTTTTGCAAAGGGTATTAACGGAATGAAAAAGGCTATCTGCGTTGTTGAAGCAGACGGCGAGGCAATATGTGTAACAGATGAAAAATGGTTTGTTGCAAAAAGCAATATAACATTCCAAAGCTGGTACGGCGGAGAGGACTATGATGCAACATATAAGGTTGTTTTCGAAAACAATGCAAAAATTATGCAGCCTCCCTCGTCAGAGTTTTACGAAACAATCTACGCACAACGGTTTTTTAACCCTGTGAGAGAAATTGAAAGATTTGATGCAATCAGTATAACAAAAAATGGAGACAGCTATATTGTTGACTTTGGCAAAAACGGTGCAGGGGTGCCCCATATAGTCCTTGACACAACACCTGCCATGCGTGGTATTAAAATAAAAATGTTCCCCTGTGAGGAGCTTTCTGCTTCGGGCTTTGCCGACCAGAGAAGCTCTACCCAGAGCTGGAGCGAGACAAAGAAATGCGAAATAAGCGACAGCTATGTAATTGGCGGCACAGGTCGTGAGGAGTGGCATCCTGTGTTTTGCTACCACGGTTTCAGGTATCTGGAAATCAAGGGTATGCCCTATGAACCAAAGTGCGAAAACTTCAAATATATAAGGCTTATGGCAGACAACAAAAAGGAAGGCTGTTTTGAAACTGATAATGACGTGTTGCAAAAGATTAATGATATAACAGAACGCAGCATTGAGAGCAATATGTTTTTTTCTTTTACGGACTGCCCCCAGATTGAAAAGCTGGGCTGGCTTGAAACAAGCCACTTAATGTTCAAGAGCATGGCGTATGGATGGGACATAAAAAACTGGATATCTAAAATTGCACAGGATATGGCAGACAGTGTGCAGATAGAGGATTACGGAGACGGAGAAGCCTTTGGCTATATGCCTGCAATTGTTCCCGAGTACCACCGTATAATGGGGCTTCACCGTGATGTTAACTGGGGCGGTGCGTGTATTATGACACCGTGGTATTATTATAAATTTTACAACGATAAAAGCATTTTAAAGCATGCATCTGCGGGCGGGTATTACATAAACCATTTAAGCCTGCACGAAAAAGACGGACTTTTAGATAATTATTCGCAAATGGGCGACTGGGGGCAGATAAATGAAAACACTCCCACAAAGTTAGTGGAGAACTGTGCATATTATCTTTTGCTTAATACATATGCAGACATACAGTTTGAATTAGCGAAGGATATGGTTGGTGAGGCGGAAGCGAATGAGGTAGCAAAGCTGTACCGTGAAAGAGCAGAACGTGTTAAAAAAGCTTTTCATGAAAACTCTGTTTGCTACGATAAAGAAACCCATACCTACGGCAACGGCAGCCAGGCAAGCTATGGCTGTGTGCTTTTTTCGGGTATTTTTTTAGAGGAAAACGAAAATAGTGCGGTGGAAGGATTGGTTAATGCTGTAAAAAGAGCAGATTATCACCTCACAAGCGGTGAAGTTGGCTTAAAGCAGGTTTTCAGTACACTTCATAAGTACGGCTATGATGACATTGTGTATAAAATGGTTACAAACCCAAATCCTCCTGGATACGGATATTTTGCCAAAAAAAATCTTACCACACTTCCTGAGTACTGGAACTATGAACAGTTATGGTGGGGTATGGTACGAAGCCGTAATCATGCCATGATGGGTCATGTAAAAGAGTGGATTGCTGAAGCAATTTTAGGCTTTGGACAAAATGGAGATAGAATTACAATAAAACCCTATATCCCCGAAGGCACAACCATGGCAAAAGGCAGAGTTTTAACAGCCTTGGGCTGTGTGGATATTTCGTGGAGGACAGACGGAAACAAAATAAAAATTGACTTCACGGCACCTGAGGGGGCACGAGTTACTTTGCAACCGCCCAAGGGATATATACTAACAAGCTGATTGTCATAAAATAATTGACTATGCTTTTATTTAGGCGTATAATAATACCAAATATTCTGTTGGCAAAGGAGAATTAAAATGAATTCAAGAATTGAAACAAAATGTATCCACGAGGGCTACAAACCCAAGCAGGGTGAACCCAGGCAGCTTCCTGTATACCAGTCTACAACATTTAAGTATGACACAAGTGACTATATGGGAAAGCTCTTTGACCTTGAAGCGGAAGGATACTTCTATACAAGATTACAGAATCCTACAAACGATGCTGTTGCAGCTAAAATCTGTGCCATGGAGGGCGGCGTAGCAGCAATGCTTACATCCTCCGGTCAGGCAGCTAACTTTTATGCAATTTTCAATATCTGCGAAGCGGGTGACCACTTTATTGCATCCAGCTCAATTTACGGAGGAACATACAACCTCTTTGGTGTGAGCATGGCGAAGATGGGTATTGAATGTACATTTGTAGACCAGACCCTTTCTGAGGAGGAGCTTGCTAAGTATTTTAAGCCTAACACAAAGGCTGTTTTTGCCGAAACAATTACAAATCCCACCGTTACAATACTTGATATTGAAAAGTTTGCACGCCTTGCACATTCACACGGTGTTCCGCTTATTATAGACAACACCTTTGCAACACCTGTTAACTGCCGCCCCTTTGAGTGGGGTGCAGATATTGTAACACACTCCACAACAAAGTACATGGACGGTCAGGGTGTTTCCGTAGGCGGATGTATCGTAGATTCCGGCAACTTTGACTGGATGGCAAATGCAGAAAAGTTCCCCGGGCTCACAACTCCCGACGAGTCCTACCACGGCATTACCTACGCTGAAAAATTCGGTAAGGGTGCGTATATCACCAAGGCAACTGCTCAGCTCATGCGTGACTTTGGTTCTATCCAGTCTCCGCAGAATGCATTTTATCTTAACCTTGGTCTGGAAACCCTTCCTGTAAGAGTAGAAAGGCACTGCTCAAATGCATTGAAGGTGGCACAGTTCCTTAAGAACAATGACAAGATTGCTTGGGTACATTATGCAGACTTAGAAGGCGATGAATACAACAGCCTTGCTAAGAAATATATGCCCAACGGTACCTGCGGTGTACTTGCTTTTGCGGTAAAGGGCGACAGAGCTACTGCAAATAAGTTTATGGACAGCTTAAAGTTCATATCTATCGTAACACATGTAGCCGATGCAAAGAGCTGTCTGTTACATCCTGCAAGCCATACGCACCGCCAGCTTACTGACGAACAGCTTCGTGAAGCAGGTGTTGCACCCGACTTAATCCGTCTTTCTGTAGGCATCGAAAACGCTGACGATATTATCGAAGATATCCGGCAGGCACTCAGTCTCATTTAAAATAAGGTAATTACAAATAGAAAAAGCGACCAAACGGTCTCTTTTTCTATTTGTAAAAATCAAAAGGTTTTACCCAGAATATCGGAAAGATTTGCACTGATTTTCTCGGCAATATCGGGTTTGTTCATGGAGTAAACGTGCACATTTGTAATACCGTTTGCATAAAGGTCAATTATCTGGTCAGTTGCGTAGGCTATGCCTGCCTGCTTCATGCTGTCCGGGTCGGTGCCGAATTTATCCACAAGGCTTGCAAAGCGGCGGGGCATAAAGGAGCCCGAGAGCTTTATCGCTCTTTCTACCTGGTTGGCATTGGTTATGGGCATGATGCCGGGAATTACAGGCACATTAATGCCCGCTTCACGGATTTTGTACAAAAAGTTATAAAGAAGATTGTTATCAAAAAACATCTGAGTCGTAAGGAAGTCGCAGCCTGCGTCGACCTTTTCCTTCAAAAAGGCTATATCTTCCTTTTGGTTGGTGCTTTCGGGATGAATTTCGGGATAGCATGCACCGCCAATGCAAAAATCGGGCGATATTTCCTTTAAGTCTCTAACAAGCTCAATTGCATGCTTATAATCCCAGCTTGAACGGTCGGCACCCTCCAGCTGAGGCGGAATATCACCTCTGAGCGCCATAACGTTCTGGATGCCTGCATCCCTAATTTCTTTAATTTTACCTAAAACGGTCTGCTTTGTAGAGGAAACACAGGTTAAGTGTGCAAGGGTTGGAACGTCGTAAAGCTTTTTGATATTTGAGGCAATATCTAAGGTGTACTTGCTTGTACCTCCGCCTGCACCGTAGGTTACGCTCATAAACGAGGGGTTAAGCTTGGCAATCTCCTCTGTGGCATGCTTTACGCTGTCAAAACCCATTTCGGTTTTGGGCGGAAAAACTTCAAAAGAAAGTGATAATGTATCTTTATTGAGAATGTCAATTATTTTCACGGTAAACACATCCGTTCATTTTTTTCAGATTATACCACTTCTTTGGGGATTTAGTCAATAAAAGGAATTGAAAAGTTTATAAAAGCACTAAAAAAAGGGAAAATTTTGAAAATTTAACAAAATTGCATAGACAGAAAATTTGCCAAATGATATAATTGTTATATATAAGAATTTTAGAAGGAAGGCATTAAAATGAAAAAAGTTTTGTCGATTGTTCTTGTTATTGTCATGATACTTTCTGTTGTAACAATACCTGCTTCGGCAAACGATGTAAGCGTAAAAGTGAACGGAAAAAGGACAAATGCTGCCGCCGTGTTCAGTGTAGAGCTTCATAACGCAGGAGCAAGCGACGAGCAGGTAAGTATCTATCTGGCTACCTTTGAGGCGGATACATCGTTCAAAAATGTAGAGAAATATATAATAGATATTGCGGCAGAAAGCCGTGAATACCTGACCTATACAGCAGATATTTCGCAGGGTGCTGCAAGGCTCTTTATATGGGACGGCATGCTTCCTCTTGCAAGACTGTCCAGTGACGATTGTGAGGTCGTGGAAAGCCTTGAGGGCGAGAAGATTGATATTGGTGCAGATGATGTATGGGCAAGCAATATTGACAGTACAAACCCTGCGGCGAATGCCGTTGACCAGGATGCCGGTACAGGCTGGGTTGTTGCATCGGCAAGTGATGATGCCCCCGAAAGTATAACCGCTTACCTTGGCGGAGATTACATTTTGTCACAGTTTAGTATATCCTTTACAGGCACCTGTGATTATGCGGTTGCATGCTCTGAAGACGGTGAAAACTTTACTGAGCTTAAAGCTGCAACCTCCACCGGCAATGAAACCTTCAGCGTGTCACAGCTTCGTGCAAGGTATGTGCGTCTGACAGTTTTTGAAGCTACAACAGTTAACGAGCTGTCTGTATACGGCTTTGAAGATAATGTGGGTGCAATCCTTATGAGCAAAGAGGATATGGAAAACGACTGGCATATTTCGGTGATGGACGAAATGACATACACAGATTACATCCCTCTTATGGGCTCAAAGCTCTATGCCGAGGCAGAGGGTAACTCCCTTGTGCTTTATGATGCAGTTGGCCGTGACGGTACAGTTGATGGTGAAAAGCTTGCGATTTCCTCGGTTACTGCAAGCCAGGAACCCGAAAGTGCAAATGCGGCAGCAAACGTGCTTGACGGCGATGCTGCTACCATATGGACAGCATCGGGCGTAACTGATGCTGCTCCCGCAACGCTTGTTTTAGACCTGGGCGGAACAAACAATGTTTCAAGCGTTGGCATAGCCTTCGGTAACGGTTCCTCCAGAACTTATACATATTCTGTTGCTGTAAGCACAAATAAGTCAAGCTATACAGAGGTTGTTTCCAAGACAACTGCAAAGAGTACTGACGATATTCAGAAAGCATACTTTACAAGTACAAGTGCAAGATATATAAAGCTTACCTTCTACGCAAGAGTAGACAGCTCAAACAACGGCTGGATAAGAGTTAGCGAAGTTGAAGCTTACGGCGGTGATGCCCCCGTTGAAGGTGCAGGCGGTGTGCTTGCACAAAAAAGCCTTGATATACCCGCCTCCAGAGGCGACTATGAAATCACCTTTGATTTAGAGGTGCCCTCTGCTATCGAGTCGGAAGCTACAAATGCATTTTACTCGGGTATATCTCTTACAGACGGTATTATTTCAGGCGGTGCAGACCTTGACAACTTTACCGCAATACAAATAAAGCTGGATAATGACGGAGAAAAGCTTGCCATAAAGCAGATGGTTTCTGACTACTTCAACGAAGGCTCTCCGGTTGCTTTGTTTGAAAACACCTTCAAAAAAGATGAAAAGGTCAGCTTTTCCATGTTGGTTTCCCCTTTGAACAGATGTTGTTTTGTAACCGTTTCTGACTCAAATGTGACCGAAACCCAGGCTGTGTATTTCTCATATTCGGATGCAGAGCTTACACGTAATGTGGGCTGGTCAGGATATGAGGCAAATACAATAGTTTTCAATACCGGTGCAGGTGCGAAAAACCAGATGACAATAACTGACTTTGAGCTTAGGCAGGTTGACCGAAATATCGGAACTCTTTCCGGTGCCGACCCCATTAACGGTATTGTAAGGCTTGAAGCAACAAGACTTAGTTCATACCCCACAAGCGGGACAGCTTACGGACGCTACGTATATCATAACGGTGCTGACGGCATTATTTCCGTTGCGGCAAACAAAAACCCTGCAATTACACGCTTTGTTGAACGTCGTGGGCTTATGGGCACAGGCGTATCATTTGAATCTGTTACAATGCCGGGTTACTTCATTGTTGCCGAGATGGGAGATAGCTACTATCTTAAAAAGTTTAAAAACACAGGCGACTTCCTGGCAAGTGCAACCTTTTACAAGGAGGAGGCAGAAAATGTAGGCTACTACACAGGAAGCACATACATATACCGTTCCTATCTCACTGCGGCAAATTCTGACGCTACTGCCATGGAGACAAAGTATCTTTACGATACAACAAGCGACTACATCACAGGCGATATGAAGCCCTGGAAGATGTGGACACAGGCACAGGGTACATTCTACCTCAGAAGTGAAGGTATAGCATACGTATCCGACAACTTCAACGGAAACAGCCTTAACGGTCAGTGGTGGACAAATTATCCGTGGAAGTCGAACAATCCCACAAACGATTCGTATAACTTCACAGCACTTATTACAAAAAACAATGTAATAGTTGAAAACGGCGAGTTGCTTCTTAAAGCCACAAAGATTGATGAAAATGCATGGACTACTGATACAAACGGCGAAACAGGTAAGCAGTATAACGGCGACTTCGGCAGAACAGACTGGAAAAAGTGGCAGGGCTATGTTGGTGTTGTAAGTGTTCAGAACAAGGTTTACAACAAGCAGTGCTATGTTGAAGGCAGGTTCAAGGACCCTGATAGTCCCATCGGCTACTGGAATGCGTTCTGGTTAACAGGCCGTGACTCATGGCCTCCCGAAATTGACATTTTTGAAACCCTTTCCTCAAAGTATGGTCACTATGCATGGCATACAGCACTTCATGGGGAAGGCGATTCCGACAACCGTTTCGGTAAGATAACAAGCGGTACAAACATTGCAACAGGCTACAATACTTGGTCTATGGACTGGGGCTATGACTACATTAAGTTCTATTTGAACGGAAACTTGTTTGCAAGCACACAGAACGACACATCCCTTGCATTCCAGACAAACATGCGTCTTATCATGAACACAGGTATAGGCGGTTGGGAAAATGAACCCGACGACACAATGGTCTGGGACGACGGTTTGAGATGTCAGTATATAAGAAGCTTCCAATACTAATCCAAAAGGAGACAGTAAAATGAAAAAAATATTAACTATTGCAATCAGCCTAATGCTTGTTTTTGTAATGACAATAACAAGCTCTGCGGCTACAATTGCATCGCTGAATGCAGCTGTGGGAACAGATGCCGACAGAACTGTTCAGGTAACTGTTAATTATAACAGCCCTGAAGAAGCACAGGAGTCAACTTTGCTGGTTGTAAAAAAGGGTGTCAGCATTGTAACTGCAACAGCTGATGAAATACATTATATTGACCAGAAGACCGTTGACGGCAACAGCGTTACATACTCAATTAAATTGGCAGAGGGCGACCGTATAGGTCAGTATGACCTGTACGTGGGCGGTACAAAGGTTGACGCTCCCGCATCAACAGAGATTAACTTTGATATGGATGCAACAACCACTATCAAGTTTGTTAATGAGGACGGCGAAGAAATTGCAAGCCAGATAATGGTTTCAAGCCAGATTGGCGACACAATAACTGTAGGAAACTATGCTCCTCAGACAATTACCTACGGTACAAGCATCTACTCAAAGGATGCCTCTAATCCATCAACATTTATTGCTTCATCAAGTACAAACACTTTAACTGTTACATACACCTACCTTATGGAAAAGCGTGAGCAGATAACAGTTGGCGGTACAAGCTATGACCTTGTTACCGATAACCTTGTATTTAACGGTGACATGAGCCAGACTACAAACGACGGTACATATACCTACGTTACAGGCTGGCAGGGCGGTTATGTAAATAAGGTGCACAACCCGCTTTCCAACAGACCTTATCTTTACGAAGGCGGCGGTTGGAGGTCCACAACTGACCACCACTTTATCTATACTGCGGCGACAGACAGCAGCCTGGCATACGTTACAACGCCCGCTGTAACAACAATGACTAACAGCGAAGCATACCCCTTCAAGAGTGATGCCAGTGAAAACTATATGGCATCCGTACTTACAAGCTGGATGATGGACTCCCGTGACAGCTCTGCATACCTTAAGGCAGAAAGCGGTAAGCAGTACTATATGTCCTTCGATATTATGGCTACATCCATCAACGGCAACAGCTGGGTTAATAACGTTTTGGGATTTACTGCGGTAACTGAAAATGGTGACACCTATGCAAACAAAATCCCCGGTACAAACGGTGACATCAACACCCTTACATGGGTACTTGACAGTAGCATTGGCAGAGGTAAGCACACAACAGTGGCAAATCAGTGGACAACACTTTCAACTGTTGCAACGGCAAATTCTGACGGTTATTTTATGTTCCAGTTAGGCTGGGCACATGAATGGGGTCAGACAAGTGTTCGTAATTTTAAAATTTACGAAATTGAACCTTCTGCAACAAACAAGGACATTACTGTTACTTATACTGTAAACGACACAACTGTTGACTCTAAAACACAGACCATCAACACAAGTGCTGTTACAAAGGCAAACTTTGACGAATACTACTACCGTGCAAACGGCACAAATACACTTTATTATGCCGCAGCACAGAGCGTAAGTGACAATACAACCGTTGCCATGACAGCACTTCCCAATTGGGGCAACTACGAAATCGATGACACAGTTAGTACAGACACAGCGGTTTATAAAATCGTAAGCGGAAACCTTGCTCCTAACGGTAACTTTGAATACGGCATGAACGGCTGGTACAGCCGAGCAAACAGCACTCCTCCCACAACATATTCCGTAACAACAACAGATAAACCTGCAGATGCTCAGAGCGCAGCACTTTCAACAGGTGCAGGCGGTAATACTTCTGCAAACTCCATTAAACAGGCATGGGATATCGAGGTTGGTGACACCTACTACTACAGCATGTGGGTTAAGGCAGGTGACCAGTGGCACGGCTTAGGTCAGGCCGCCGAGCCTACAGTAGAAGCCTTGGACCTTATCGGAAATGGTGGTTTCGGAACAGGCGGTACATGGGTTCAGAAGACAGGCGTTTTCACAGCAACGCAGGAATATCTTGTATTCTTCGAGGGCTGGGGCAGTGTTGGTTTAGCTGATGTGGAAGTTTATAAGGTTGAGCTGGATGCTTCTCAGTCGGCTACAACAACAATTAAGTTTGTTGACGGCAATGGTAATGAAATTGCAACAAGCGTTACGGTTGACGGTATCATCGGAAGCGTAATTGACCTTACCGATACAACACTTATACCCGAGGCAATCACATACAACGGAAATGTTTACTCTAAAAAATCTACCAATGCAACAAGCTATACAGTTGCAGGTCAGACCGACACAGTAACAATCACATACGAAACTGACGCAATCACAAGCATTGACGTGACAAGTGTAGCAGTTATTGACGGAAATTTGCCCATACTTCCCACAACACTTAATGCTGCAACAGGTGCAGGTGCGGCAACAACTGTTACGGTAACAAGCTGGGATACATCCTCCCTTAAGGTTGGTGCTAACACGGTTTACGGCACAGTTGACGGTCTTACAATAAAGGCACAGGCAAATGTAACGGTACTTGCTAAAACCTTTGACCTTAACGATGCCACAAGTACAACAGCGGGCAGCGGTAATGTGCTCAAGTTCCCCGTAGACCTTAGCGATGAGTTCTATATGGAATTTGACTTTGTATCGACAAATGTTGCAAATAACTGGCTTTACATATCCCAAGACGGTGCACTCTGGGGTGCAGGTCAGATTGGTATCGGTACAAATAACGACCAGACAGGTTCATTAAAGGCACAGCCTGTTGACGAAGTAATCGGTACAATTACTGCAGGTACAACATACCGTATGTTTATCCGTGGTGATGCAAGTACAGATACTTACGATTTAACAGTTTACGATACAAATGCAAAAACAACACTTGCCTCCGTTGCAGGCAGAAGCTTCCGTGCAGTGGGTGATACAATCAACTCTATTAACCTTTGCACAAACGGCGGCGGTGAATATACACTTTCCAACATTAAGGTACATTCTGCAACAGCAAGCGTTGAAACATATACCGTAAACGCAGTAGCAGCAGGTTCCACTCTTGAATCCTTCACAGCATATACAGGTTCAACCGATAAGCTGGGTTATGATGACAATGCTATATACCCCTATGTTAAGATACCTTCTTACGACGGTTACGTATTCAAGAACAAGACTGTTTCGGGCTCTGTTGTAACACTTAATTACGAAGCTGTAGCAGAAGCGGCGTTCTTTGACAATGTAGCTGATGATACAACCTTTGTATCGCTCAATATGCTGGGTGCACACGATGCGTTTACGGCAAGTATATCGTCTTCTGATGCAAAATTTGACGCAGCAGGTACAGCACAGGGCGACAGCGGCAGTAAGAGTGCAGTTTCCAGCGCATCTACTGCAGCTCCTATGAGTAAGGCACAGTCAAGCGATGCCCTTACAATGCTTAATCACGGTGTAAGATACTTCGACATTCGTCTTTCACGTTCCGATACTACAGCAAAGGGCGGTCTTCTAGGACTGACTACAGTTAACCATACAAACGGCGTGTTCTACACAACACACGGTATGCTTTCCGATGAGTTCAGACCCATTGCCTACACAATTGCACAGTGGGCGAAGGAACATCCTGGTGAAATCATCGTGCTTGACTTCCAGGAAATGTGGGATAATACTTCCACGGCAGGCTCATCCGGTGACAGCGTTGCTCAGAGCTGGATTGACCTCAACAATCTCCTTACAGAAGCAGGCATTTACGACTATGTAACAATCAATAACTCAACAGACCTTTCTACTGTTACATACGGCTCTCTTACAAATAATGGTACAAAGGCAGGCATCGTGCTCTTTGGCAGAGCAGTTGCAACAAATGCTTCTGTAGGCAGCTTTATCCTTCGTGGTACAACTTCTGCTGCATTTGACGGTAAGATGTACTCTAATTACGATAAGGGTGATGCAAGCGTATCAAGTAGCTCACTTGCGGCAGACTACATCCAGGCACAGGTTGACCATGCTTATACACAGACCGGCACAGTTAATAACATGTACCGTGTAATGCAGGCAATCAGTTCCACAAGTAACCTTATTAACCAGGCAGGTACAGATAACACATACATTGCAGGTGCGGTTAAGACCAACCCCACATGGCTTACAACCTTGCCTGTAATTATGGTAAACGATGCAACAGTTAACACAAGTGACCTTCTTGCAACTCTGAAGGCTTGCAATGTGCCTGTTGATGTTACAATGAACTACTCCGTTGGCGGCACAGTAACAGATTCCGGCAAGGCAAAGCTTATGGTAGGTACACTTTACACAAATGTTGTTGGTGCACTTTACGCAGGCGCAAGCGGTGAATATGCTGTTACAGAAGCAGTAACAGGTGAAGTGCCCGTACCTTACAACGGTTCCGTTACAATAACAGTTGAAAAGCTTGGCAACGTTTACTCTACAAGAATAGAAAACAATGCTCACTCTGTTTACTCGGGTAACCTTGACGATGCTGCGGTATACGCCGGTAAGACAAACTTTGCGGCATACACATGGGGTCAGGACAATGACAGACTTGGTGTTGCAGTTCTTACGGCAGAACAGGGCAGAGACAATTATGCACTCAGTGTAAATGTTGTAAGAAAGAACTTTAACCAGGATTACAGAAACGTTAAGTTTTATGCTTTGCCTGTAATCGAATACAGAGCATTGGATTTAAGTAATAAGGATGCCCTTTTGGCAAAGCTGACAGACGATACACTTGTTGCAGCTATCAACCCTGATAATTATGATGTGGGTTCTCGTATTATCGCACTTGACGGTGCAAAGATTAAGGCAGCGGCGGCAAGCGGTGATGTTGTTATTATCGGTAATGCACAGGGCGGTCTTTACGGTATTGAAGGTAGCAGCATGGCAATCGTTCCGGGCTACAATGTAACCGTTAACGGAGATATGACAGTTTCTTACGGTACATATACACTTCCTTCCGATAGCAGTGCTATTGCATTCCATAAGGAGGACACCAAGGAAGTTTACAAGGCTGCCGAAACCGTAACAATTACAGCCGATACAGAATTTACCCCCTATTATTCCACCGGCGTGGAAATGGTTGTGGGTGCACAGGTAAGAATTGGTGATGGTGTTACCGAGGATGGCAAGGCATCAAGCAGCAGCGGTCTCAGATTTATTACAACGGTAGACCGTAGTGATACCCTGGCAAGCCTTGACAGTGAAATTGATATGGAAATGGGTGTTGAAATCACAGCAGAAGGCAGCGAGACATCTCCTGTTGTAATCAAGGCAGAACAGTGGCAGGACGGCGACGCTAAGAGTGTATTCACAACGGCTATCACAAACCTTGCAGTGGGTAACTTTAACCGTAAATTTACCGCTACACCCTATATTAAGGTAAACGACCGCACATTTTACGGAACACCCATAACAAGAAGTATTTATCAGGTTGCTGCAGGCTTGCTGACAAGCGATATGGAAAACACAGATGAAACCGACTACGACGATACTGCACTTGCAGCTAAGCGAATGATTGAAGTACTCAACGCTTACGTTAACCAGACAGGTATCCGTCTGACACTTGCCACAAATGACGAAACACAAACTGTAGAGTTTGTAGCTCGTACAGACGGAACCGGTGCATATTCGGGCGAAGTGTTCTTCGAGGTGGGAGAGACTATAGTAAACGGTACAGTTTATTCGGTAACTCTTACACCTGTGGGTGAAAACACTAAGATTAATATGGACTATTGGAACGAATACATCAGAATTAATAACAATAATTCTTCGGTTAAGGCTAAAACAACTCTTACCGAAAATTCCAACGGCACATATACTCTTACATTTGATACAGCAGACCTTTAATTAAAATTACCAGATAAGCCGGGTTGAAAATAACCCGGCTTGTTTTTTTTGTCAACATTTCTATATGTACAAGCCGTTTGTAAAATGATACAATCAAATAAAGGGGGATAAAAATGAAAAAGCTGATATCATTATTTTTAGTGTTTATATTAATTAGTATGGTGGTACCGAGCTATGCAAATGAGGATGAAGTGAGCCTTATGGCAGATGCGTTAATTGCGTTTCCCGGTGCAGAAGGTGCAGGCAGATATGCCACCGGCGGCAGAGGCGGAAGCGTTTATCATGTAACAAACCTTAACGACAGCGGAGCAGGCTCTTTCCGTGACGCTGTGTCGGCATCGAACAGGATTATTGTGTTTGATGTTGGCGGAACTATTGAGCTGACAGGCGACGTTGTTGTAAAAGGCAATAACACCATTGCCGGACAAACTGCACCAGGGGGAGGAGGTATCACCCTCAGAGGCGGTAAAATAGGCATGGGCGGTGACAATATTATTATACGCTACGTTTCTTCACGCCCAGGTGAAAACGGTTCGAGCGAATGCGATGCATGGGGCGGCGACAAGGGCTCCAACTCAATTATTGACCATTGCTCAATAGGTTGGGCAAATGACGAGCAGTTCGGTTTATATTCGAACAATACAAATCAGACCGTTCAGTATTCTCTTATCGGTCCCTCCAACTGCATATCTTACCATTCAAAGGGTGCTCACGGCTTTGGTATAATGCTGGGTAAGGCGAATAATACATGGCATCATAATATGATTGCACATAACATTTCACGTAATTACCGTGGTAAGTCAACAGGGGCAATAGATTATGTAAATAATGTTATATATAACTGGGGCTACCAGACCGCTTACGGTACCTTCGGGCAGGTAAACTATGTTGGCAACTACTTTAAGGCGGGTTTGTCGACAACTGGCGGTTACAGATATGTAGACCTTTCAAGCGGCACAGGCTATGACAAATTCCGCTTTTACCTTACAGGGAACAAAATGGTAACAAGCACAGGTGCAGATTACGACGCCTCTATGAACACAAATAACTGGAACGGCTTTAACTTCAGAGACACAGGGCTTACAAGGTCAAATCTTGAGGTTACAACGCCCATAGCGGTGTATGACAGCCAGGGGCAGAATGCCACTGTAGCCTACAATGCCCAAAGTGCCGATGCTGCTTTTGAAACAGTGCTCAATTATGCAGGCGCAGGCATCCGTGCTGACCTGAGACCTAAAATTGACAAGCAGGTAATGCAGGAAGCAAGGACAGGCACAGGTTACCTGACAGGCGGCCGTGACTTTGACACCCTTACCTCAAGCGATACTGCACTTAATGAGGCTATTGAAAAATACAGTATAAAAGAAATGAACTATGACGAGTATTATCCTCAGCCTGTAACAAAAAAAGAAATAACCGATGCTGATAATGACGGCATGGACGATACATGGGAGCTGGCAAGAGGCCTTAATACTTCTGTTAACGATGCTATGGGCGACTACTTAGGTCAGGGCTATAACAATATCGAGTATTACATAAATGACCTTACGGTAGATTCTTTTCCTAAGGGGGTAGTAACACTTTCGTCCGAAACTGTAGAGCTGGGAGATAACTATGAAAAGGCAAAGGAAGCGGCCGACAGTCTTAAGCTTTCTGATGACGTTATAAAAGCCAAGGGCGATGTTATCCTGCCTGTGAAAGCAGGAAACGGTGCCGTAATTTCGTGGCAGAGCTCATCTGCGGCAATAGTTATAGAAAACAATGCAATTTCAAAGGTGAACAGACCCGGCACTTATGATGCGTCAGTTACGCTGACAGCAGGTGTAACCTACGGTGATTTTACCCTTAATAAGTCGTTTGTAGTTACTGTACCTGCACAGCCATTAAAGTTTGACTTCGGTAACGGCGATGTTCAGTCAGGCTTTGTGAAGGTGAATGCATCCAAGCTATATTCCCAAAGCTCGCCCTACGGCTTTGTAAGTGCATCCCAAAGCGATATGACCCGTGCACCGGGTAATGTGCCAAGCGGTTACGAGGCATTGCATGCTGACCAGATACAGGGCGAAACCACCTTCAAAGCAGAGGTTCCTAACGGAACATATACGGTGGTTGTTCACTACGGCTGTTGGAACACAAGCTTTGGAACAAGCTTTACAATAGAAGGGGTAAACACAGGAAACCTTTATGCAACAGATGTGGCACAGTATGTAACCGAAATAAAAATAACAGACGGTTTGTTTGAGCTTAACATCAGAAAAGGTGATAAGGCATATGGCGGCTATGTAAACGGACTGGAAATTTTAAAGCCGGAATATTACTTTGATTTTGGCAGCGGAAATGTTCAGGAGGGATACACGCAGGTAACGGCTGCCGATGTATATTCTGATTCGGTAAGATTCGGTTTTAGCGATGCATCATCCCAATATGATATGGAACGAGCACCGGGTGGTATTAAAGCAGGCTATGAAAATCTTCATGCTGACCAGATACAGGGTACAGCCACTTTTAAGGTAAAGCTTCCCAACGGAAAGTATACCGTAACGGCTCACTATGGCTGCTGGAATTCGGGCTACGGCACACGTTATAATATTGAGGGTGTTGACAGTGGAAACCTGTATTCCACAACTGCAGCCGAATATGTGACCGAGGTTAGTGTAACAGACGGTGTGCTTGATTTAGGCATAAGCAAGGGTTCAAAAAGCTATGGTGGCTACATAAATGGGCTGGATATTGTTATGATTGAGCCCGACAAAAAAGCTACTATTAAGTACTCCGACGGTACAGTCACGGTTGTTGGTGAAAATGTGACAAAGGCAGTGCTGATACACGCATCCTACAACGGCGATGCTATGAGCTATGTCAGCGTAACACCGCTTAAATTTGATAATGGCGTGGCAACTGTGACAAAAACTCTTAAACAAGGCGACAAGCTTTTTGTCTGGAACAGTATAACGAAAATGGAGCCATTAAGTGCTGTATATGTAAATTGATAAAACGACCGAGGGTATCCTCGGTGGTTTTTACGTTGAAAAAATAAGAAAAGTGATATAATTGTTTTAAGAACTATATGGAGGATTTATAAACATGAAAATTAATGCAAAAACCATGAAATGGACAAGGGCACCAAAGGAGTATGCCATAACGGAAGATAGAGTAGAAATGCTGACTGAGCCCCATACAGATTTGTGGCAGAGAACATATTATCATTTTAGAAACGATAACGCACCGGCACTTCAAATGGAAACAGAGGAGGAGTATTTTTCCTTCATTGTAAAGACAGATTACGACACTAAGACAAGATATGACCAAAGCGGAGTTATTATGTATCTTGACAGCGACAATTGGCTCAAGGCAGCAATGGAATACGAAAACAAAGAAATACAGCGAATGGGATGCGTTGTAACAAATGACGGTTACTCGGATTGGTCTTCGGTAGACGTTGATGCGAATATAAAATCCATGTGGTTCAGATTAAGTCGCAGGGGAAAGGATTTTTGCGTGGAAAACTCTGTGGATGGTATAAACTTTAAACAGATGCGAATTTTCCATATGTTTAATGCTGAAAAGAAAATAAGTTTCGGTGTATTTGCTTGTAGTGCAGAAAATTCCGTGTTCAAGGCGACCTTTACAGATATGGAAGTTACAGAATGCAAATGGCTTGCACACGATGGACAACAACCGGATGAAGACTTGAGTTAAATTATACCGAGGACAAATTTAAAAGCGACCGATTTCGGCCGCTTTGTTGTTTAGCTGAAGGCTACAACCTTTGTTTTGATGGTTTTTTGTAGGTCGGTTACACGGAGGAGGGCTTCACTTGAGCGAACAAAATGTAGCAAGTGAGTTTTTTTGTAGATGTAGCATTGGGATGAGCAATTGACGGAAGTGGGGAATTTTTATAGAATGTATCTAATGGGATAAGTTTTAGGGGGTGGCAATGTGCAAAAACAGGCACGTCCCTATTTGCACCCTTTTTATTAGATACAACAATGAAAGTTTTGCTGTAGAGTATTCACCAGACCTAACAATTGAAAGGATTGCGGAGTTGTTAGAATATTAATACAAAGAAGCAGACCGAAAATCGGTCTGCTTTTAAATTTAACGGAAAGTTACTCCGTTTGTCTTAATAGGTTTTTGTAAGTCTGTTACTCGGCGGAGCGCTTCACCGATGCGAACAAAATGCAGTAGGTGGAGTTTTAGTAGATGTAGCATGGAAATGGGTTGTTGACGAAAGTCGTTGAAAAGAGGGTTGAAGGGTGGTATAATTAGTATCATAAAATTAAAGATTGTTGGGGAGTGATGATGTGGCTAATTTTGTTTATTTAAATAAAGCAGAATTTGATAAATTTGCTGATAGAATGTTTAATATTCTCGCTGATAATATGACCGTCATTGCTCCTACTGGGAACAGCCGTGAAGAAGATTTTAAATTATGGCATCAAGCTATTGGTGGAGCTATTAAAAATGAAAATAGATACATTGTGCTCATTTATGAGAATGGAACTGACAATATTATTGGATTTTTTCAATATTCTATAGATACTGATAGTTTTATGATGGAAGAATTACAGATTTGTTCAGGATTTCAAGGAAAGGATAATATCTTCAGAGATTTATTTGGTTTTGTTTTTAACAGTATTAGTCCGAAATTATTGTATGTAGAGGCCTATGCAAACAAGGCGAATCATAAATCTATAGGCATTTTGGGTAAGCTCGGCTTGAAAATTATAGGCGAGAATAAGAATGGGTTAAGCTTTCATTTTAAAGGCGATTTTGTTGATTTTATGAGTTGGCATGCAAAGGGGGAAACATCGTTGAAAGCGGCAATTGCTGTTATGGCAAAAAGTATACAAGCAATATTAAAGGATAATCTTGCTTGTATTTATCTGTATGGTTCTGTTGCTATGGATGATTTCAAACTTGGTTGGAGCGATATTGATATAGTTTGCTTGACGAGAGAAACGATAGCTGATTCCGAAGCAGAAAAATTAGTTAGTTTAAGACAACAACTGTTAAATGAGGAGAGGGAAAATCAATATTATCATAGTTTTGAAGGGATTATTACAACGACTAATGAGTTTGTAAATAACAGATATAATAGAGTTGTATATTGGGGAACGAGCGGGCAGAAAATTATTGACAATTATCATTTCGACGAATGTTCGCTCTTTGAATTGATAAAATACGGAAAGTTAATATATGGCGAAGATATCCGTGGCAAAATGTCTGTACCTACTTATGAAGAATTGAAGGGTAATGTTCAAAGACATTACGAAACGATTAGAAAGTATGTCCAAAAAACAAATGAAAATATATATTCTTGCGGATGGCTATTGGATATAGCACGATGTATTTATACACTGCGACATAATGATATAATAAGTAAAACAAAGGCAGGGGAATGGACGCTTGAGGCGAATATCTGTCCTGAAAAGGAACAAATGATTCAGACACTTAAAGTAAGAAAAGAGCCATTGAAATTCAAAGAGCAAAGTGATATGAAACAATGGTTAAGTCTACTTGGCCCATCAGTACAAAAATTTGCAGATGTTTTAGAGATTGAACTTAACAGATAAAATATAAAAGCAATTATAAACAAAGGACTACTGCAGAGAGACAGTAGTCCTTTGTTTGTTGGAAATCCGAAAAGCGGAACATGTTCCGATATTCCGTATTTGCATATTTCGACAATATATGATATAATGAGACGTATCCATAAATTGATATGCGAGGAGTGGAAGATATGTCTAATAGATACTGTGGAAGTGCACTTCATAGAAAAGCAGAAATGTATGCTATGGTTATGTCTATTGAAGAGGATTTTATATGCTATTTTAACGAAAAGTTAACCATACAAGACATTCCGGATGCCGTTGCCCAAAAAGCAAAGAAAGTGAAAGAAGAAAAATCGGAATTTCTTTCGCTTTTGCGTGGGTTAGATATTCAAGCATACATAGAAATATGCAATGCGAATGTATTGAAATTAAATATTACTTCGAAAGAGAAAGACTTTTTAAATACGACCTTAAATAGAATAATACCGATAAGAAATGCTATTATGCATCCAAGACCATTAGGCTATTTTGACTATTCTATTTTAAAAACGGTATTTGATAATATTTGCAATGATTTAAAAAATCTGGAATGGGTAAATGTAAGGCGTACGCAATATCAAATACAAAATGAACCAGATTCTTTAGCACTCCCTCCAGACAATTTGAAGAAAAATGAAAAAATTATTGAAAACTTGCCTGCTATTCCAGATTATGAAGAAACGAGTTTTGTTGGTAGACATTGCGAAATTGGCGAAATAAAGGCGAAACTACAAAAACGAAATGTTAATGTTTTAAGTATAATTGGTGATGGAGGAGTTGGAAAAACCGCTACAACATTAAATTTGTTATACAATTTACTTGACGACCCTGATTGCAACTATGAAGTAATTCTGTGGACGTCTCTTAAAACAAATGAACTATCAGAAGATAGTTTTAAGGAAATTGGTGATTCAATAAAAACTACCTCTCAAATGTATGAAAAACTTGCAGAATTTGTTGGAAGTGATTCCATTGAGGATACAAGAAAATTCATAATTGAATTAGCTCAAAATTTCAATACTTTATTTGTTCTTGATAACTTGGAAACAATAAACACATCGGAAATTAAAGATTTTATTGATGAATTTACTGAATACGGCAAAGTTTTAATAACTTCAAGAATTGGACTTGGAGAAATGGAACACAGATACAAGTTAAGTGGACTTAATGATAGTGATGTGTTAGAGTATACGGATAGACTTTTAGAACTCTATGGATATGAGTGTTATTTTGATGATGAACAAAAAAAGAATATTGTAATCAAGGAATTGCATTCAAACCCCCTTGCAATCAAGTGGTTTATACGTTGCTTATATAATGGACAAACCGAAAAAGAAATTTTAAGTCATAAAGAAGATGTTATTAATTTCTGTATGGCAAATGTATATGATAAGCTTTCCGAAGAATCTCACCGAGTATTAGATATACTGACAGTTGCGGGAGTTGAATTATCGTTTCCAGAACTTATGTATTATTTAGAAGGTGATATTTCAGAATGCACAAAGGTAAAATATGCTATTAATGAATTAGGGAAATGTAATTTTATTGACGAAGAAAAGTTTAGAAGAGCTGGAAGTGTTGCGGTGACAGATTTTGCGCAAGAATTTCTTAGACTCAATTACGTGGGAGATTCTAACGAAATCATTAAATTCAAGGGATTAGAAAGGCGTCTCACAGCATTTGGACAACAACTATTAATTATGAAGGCGAAAGATAAGTTGAGCATCAAAGCTTTATATTACAACAATAAGGGAGAATTAGTTGTTGCAATGGAGCTTGATAAAGCACTAGTACTTAAATTTCAAGGAAAGGTAGAGGAATCCGCGGAGGCGATTAAGTTTGCTAAAGAATTATTGCCAGGATATTATGAAAACTATCTTGTTTCTGCAACCATATATGGTCCCACAAGTCCGTTAAAGGCCGCAGAAGAATATGAATTAGCTATAAAACACAGTAAGGAATCTGAAGAAAAAGTGCGAGTGTACACTCAATATATTGACTTCTTAATTAGAACAAATGATTATCAAAAAGCTATTGAGGCGATAGAAATTTCAGAAACATTTGATTCAAATTGCTTTGAAATACAAATGCAAAAAGCAAAGGTTTTCGCTTATATTGGTCGTTATGATGATGCTGAAAGTGTTTTAAATAATATTCCGTTCGCAACCTTATCTAGCAATAAAAAGAACAAAATTCAAACGAGACGTGCAGATATATGTCGTAGACGTAGTGAATTGGTTAAGTTTTGGGAAATAAAAAAGAAATTAGAGTATTTAAAAGCATCATATACCTGCTTAAATGCTTGTGAAGAACCTGATGATAAAGTCTTTGAGTATATGGCTAAGATTCTTGATTCTTTGAGTTATATGTGTACAGATGATGAAGCATTGGAGTTTATTTGGGAAATAGTAGACAAGCAATACCAAAACATGAAACAGACATCTCTGTATAAAAAATTCTGTCAGCAGATGAGAACAAGAATGCAACAAATACAAAATGAGGAGTTCAAA
>JAFUJG010000293.1 GCA_017468215.1 Clostridia bacterium
TATGGAGTCCTCGTTTGCAGCATTGTCCTTTTCTGCCTTTATAAGCTCCAGCTGCTTTTTGAGCTCAAACACAGTTGCCAAGGCTTTATTTTTAAGGTTAGCACGGCTTCCCGCTTCGTCAATAAGGTCAATTGCCTTATCGGGTAGGAAGCGGTCTGTTATATATCTTTCCGACAATATAGCCGCCTTTTCTATAACCTCGTCAGTTATTTTTACCTGATGGTAGTTTTCGTAATAGGGGCGTATACCCTTGAGTATTTCAATGGTTTCTGCAACGGAAGGCTCCTCAATAATAATTGGCTGGAAGCGTCTTTCCAGAGCACTGTCCTTTTCGATATATTTTCTGTATTCGCCAAGTGTTGTAGCACCTATAACCTGGATGTCGCCTCTGGCAAGAGCAGGCTTTAAAATATTAGCTGCACTCATTGCACCTTCTGCATCACCTGCGCCCACAATATTATGAAGCTCGTCTATAACAAGGATAATATTGCCAAGCTTTTTAACCTCGTCCACAATTGCCTTGAGCCTTGCTTCAAACTGACCACGGTACTGTGTGCCTGCCACAATTGCGGTAAAGTCCAAAAGATAAACCTCTTTGTCACGAAGCTTAACAGGCACCCGGTTTGATACAATCCTCTCGGCAAGCCCCTCTGCAACGGCAGTTTTACCCACACCGGGCTCACCGATAAGTGCAGGGTTGTTTTTTGTGCGGCGGTTTAAAACCTGTATCATACGGTCGATTTCAACCTCTCTGCCGATAACCTTGTCAAGCTTGCCCGACATCGCTTTTTTGGTGAGGTTTTCGCCGTAGGAATCGATAATCCTTTTATCGTCCTTGGGCTTTTTGTCCTTCTTCTCTCTTTTTGGTGTGCTCTGTGCTCTTTCGCCGCCACCCGAGAAAAGATTGTTCATTATACTCATAATGCTTCCGGAAATATCCTCTGTGGGCAATTCCTCAGAATTTATAACATCCATCATCTGGTTTTCAATCTGTTCCAAAGCCTCGGGGTCCATATCACCCATCATTTTTTCTATATTGAGCCCCAGCTCCTTTGCGCAGGGCATACAAAGGCTTTCGTTGACAGCTCTGTCACCCTCCATGCGGGTCATAAAAACAACTGCCATATTCTTTTTGCATCTTGTACAAAGCATTTTCTCATCTCCTTATCCTACTTTGTGCCTTACAGTATATCATATTTATTTTAATTGTCAAATTAACATTTTGTTAAAATATGTTTGCCCGATTTTTTCGGCAAAAACCCTGTTTTTCCTGCAAATTTTTTAAGATTTTTTATTGCAGTTTTTGCTCTTGTATGGTATGCTTTAAGAAAGGTATATAAAATTTTTCACGGAGGTTATATGATGAAAAAACGTATTACTGCTTTGGCTATATCAGCAGCAATGATTGCTTCGTCCGTGGGTGCATTTGCCGCTACGGGCTTTTCCGACCTTAACGAGTTTCATGCATGGGCAGAGCCCCAGATTGAAGAAATGACAACCATGGGCATAATTAAAGGTTATACCGACGGAACCTTCCGTCCTGACCGTGCTATTACAAAAACAGAGGCTCTTGTTCTGGTTGCACGTGTTGCAGGTTATATTACCGAAGGCTATGACACATTCAAAAATGTAGCAGCACAGCGCTATGCAGATGTAGTTTCTGTATACAGCACTCCATATCCCAACGAAATCAGTTTCCTTTTATATAAGGGTGTTCTCACAGAGGATGATTTGGCGGGTTATCTGTCGCCCGACCGTGCAGACTCGCCCCTTCTCCGCTATGAGATGGCTGTTCTGCTCACAAAGCTTATGCGTGCTGAAGACAGCTTAAACAAATCCGGTCAGATTACGCTTTCCTATGCCGATGCAGGTGAAATCCCCTATACGGCAGCTCCCTATGTGGAATATGTAACAAATACCGCTCTCATGCAGGGTGTTTATGACCCCGAAAAACCTGAGGCAATTTCCTTCAATCCTTACGGAAGCGTTACAAGAGCACAGATGGCGGTTCTCCTCCACCGTGCCCTTGATAAGTTCGAGATTTCTGTTTCGTATTATTCCGTTTTAGGTAAAAATGTGGCAAACAACACCATTACATATCGTGACGAAAACGGCAAAACTATTCTCTACAGTATAAAGGACGGCGTTAACTTCTCTGTTGACGGCTACAAAACAAAATCTGTTTCCCCTGTTGCTGCAGGTGCAAGCATGGCGTTTTTCTACGTAAACGGTGCTCTTGCCGACGTTGAGGTTGCAAATGTTGAAGCAAGCCGTTGGAACGGCGTTGAATCAAGTACCGTGTTCAATCCTACAGAGCCCATTGAAGGCATTATTACAACAATTGTCCTTGGTGAGGAGTGCAGTGTTGTTATTGACGATGTTGAATATGTGCTTTCAGCCGCATCAACAATTTATGTTAACCATGTTGCAGGTACAGTGTATGACCTTCGTGTAGGTCACAGTGCAAAGCTTGAGTTTGCAGCAGGCAAGGTTATTATGATTTATGCAACATCTCCCTCGGATGCTTCCACACAGATTGTTACAACAGAAGGTTACATAACAAAGGTTAACGTTACAAACCGCCAGATTTATCTTGAAATTGAAAATACAACTACAGGTGTTACAAGCGAAAGGATGCTTATAATCGAAACAGGTGCCGCGATCTTTAACGGCATCTCCGGTCAGTCCATTGATTTCCTCTCCTTGGAGATTGATGACCACATCATCGCTACAGGCACAATTAAAGACGGCAATTTCTACGCATCAAAAATCATTGTTCGATAGGAGTTATATTTATGCAAAGACGTGACAAAACAAATTATTATCTTGACATAGCAACCGTTGTTCTTGAACGTGGTACATGTCTGCGCCGTTCCTATGGTGCAATCATTGTTAAAAACGATGAAATTATCTCCACCGGATATACAGGTGCACCCCGAGGCAGAAAGAACTGCATTGACCTGGGTTACTGCCGTCGTAATGCGATGAATATTCCCCGTGGTCAGCGCTATGAGCTGTGCCGCAGCGTTCACGCTGAGGAAAACGCTATCATATCTGCATCACGCCGTGATATGCTTGGTGCAACCTTGTACCTTGCAGGCAAGGATATGGAAACAGGCGAGTTCGTTGTAGGTGCTACAAGCTGTGCAATGTGCAAGAGGGCAATTATCAATGCAGGCATTGAAAAGGTTGTCATCCGTGATACCATTGATAAATATACTGTTGTTGATGTACAGACCTGGATTGAGAACGACGATTCCTTGGGTGAAACGTTAGGCTATTGATTACAGAAGGCCTCAAAAACAAAAGTTTTTTGAGGCCTCGTAGGGGCGACCATTGGTCGCCCGTTTTTTAAAACCTCGCAACAAAAGGAGAGAGAAAATGAAAAGAGAAACAATTTATTTAACATCCAACTGGAAATTTCACCGTGGCGAGGAGCCCATGGGCTTTTACAAAGGCTATGACGATACGGCATGGCGTACGGGGAGCGTTCCTCATGATGCCAGTGTTGAATGCGAGTTTGATAAGTCGAATTCCTCCGGCACAGGTTATCTTCCCGGCGGCCGAGGAGGGTATCGCAATA
>JAFUJG010000294.1 GCA_017468215.1 Clostridia bacterium
GATTGTCACCTCGCCCTTTGTCACAACAAGGGTTCCGCCGCTGCAGGAGGCTGTTCGCCAGTTTCCGTTTGCTTTCACCTTAACCGCACCTATTGCAAGGGGTGCGATATACTCCGTATGCCTTGCAAGAATGCACACATCACCGTTTACTGTTCGTGCAAGGGTTCTTTCAGCTGCAGAGTCAAAAACAAGCCTGTCAGGGGTAACGATTTTTAAACGGTACTCACTCATTTTGCCTGCCCCTTTTCCCTTGCCTCGTCAATTGTACCTACAAAGAGGAAACAGGACTCGGGCAAATCGTCGCACTTGCCTTCGATAATTTCCTTAAAGCCACGTACTGTTTCACTAAGGGGCACATATTTACCCTGCATGCCCGTAAACTGCTCTGCAACGGAGAAGGGCTGAGAAAGGAATCTTTGCACCTTTCTTGCACGAGCAACAATAAGCTTGTCTTCTTCGCTGAGTTCGTCCATACCCATGATTGCAATAATATCCTGCAGCTCGTTATATCGCTGCAAAATCTTCTGTACGCTCTTTGCCACATTGTAATGCTCCTCGCCCACTACATCGGGGGTAAGAATTCTTGATGTGGACTCAAGAGGGTCAACAGCCGGGAAAATACCCATTGAGGAGATTGCTCTTGACAAAACAGTTGTAGCGTCAAGATGTGCGAAGGTTGTAGCAGGAGCCGGGTCTGTAAGGTCATCCGCAGGCACGTAAACAGCCTGTACTGAAGTGATTGAGCCTTTCTTTGTGGATGTGATTCGCTCCTGAAGCTGACCCATCTCGGTTGCAAGTGTAGGCTGATAGCCAACCGCTGCGGGCATTCTGCCCAGAAGTGCACTAACCTCGCTGCCCGCCTGTGTAAATCTGAAAATGTTGTCGATGAACAAAAGCACGTCCTGACCTTCTCTGTCACGGAAATACTCTGCCATGGTAAGACCTGAAAGTGCAACTCTCATTCTTGCTCCCGGAGGCTCGTTCATCTGACCGTATACAAGGGCGGTTTTATCAATAACGCCCGATTCCTTCATTTCGTTGTAAAGGTCATTGCCTTCTCTTGTTCTTTCACCAACGCCCGAGAATACACTAAGACCGCCGTGCTCCTTTTCAACGTTGTTGATAAGCTCCATGATAAGAACTGTCTTGCCAACACCTGCACCGCCGAAAAGACCGATTTTACCACCCTTTGCATAAGGACAGATAAGGTCAACTACCTTAATGCCGGTCTCTAAAATGCCGCTACTGCCCTCCTGCTCCTCGTATGAGGGGGCCGGACGGTGAATACACCATTTTTCCTCACATTCGGGTGCGGGAAGGTTGTCTACAGGTTCACCAAGGAGATTGAAAATTCTGCCCAATGTTCCTCTGCCTACAGGCACGCTGATACCGCTGCCTGTGTCAACAACTTCACTGCCTCGTGAAAGACCGTCTGTTGAGCTCATTGCAATACAGCGTACAACATCGTCGCCGATGTGCTGTGCAACCTCTACGGTAATATTTGTATCTTTATTTTTTACTATAAGTGCATTGTTAAGGTTAGGAAGCTCGCCTTCAAACCTTACGTCAATGACAGGGCCCTCCACACGGACAACTCTGCCTATATTGTTTTCTGCCATATCTACACCTCATTTATCAATTCTCGCTGCCTGCAACAATCTCGGTAATTTCCTGAGTTATTGCGCTCTGTCTGGAACGGTTATATTTTAAGGTCAAATCTGCAATCATCTCGTCTGCGTTTTTATTGGCAGACTGCATGGCATTACGGCGGCTTGACAGCTCCGATGCCACAGAGGATGTAACAGCACCGTAAATAATGCCCGAAATATACTGCGGAATAAGATGGTTAAAAACACTTTCCGCACCGGATTCGTACACCGTAAGAACCCCTGCCTTTTTCTCCCTTTCCTTATTTGGTGCAAAGGGAAGCAGTCCTTCGGTCTCGGGCACAAAGGTGAGTACGTTCACAAACTTTGTGTAGCTTATATCAACTTTTCCGAATTTGCCTTCCTTGTACTCCTTTGCCAAAAGATGGGCAATCTGCATACAGTCGCTTGAGCGCACATTTGCCGCCAAGGCATAATCCTTTGTCAGAATGTTCACATCACGCTTTGAAAAATATTCAATTACCTTTTTACCCACAGGCAGGATAAAGTCACCGTCTTTAATATTGAGCGAACGGAACAAATTTGCATTATATCCCCCTGCCAGGCCTCTGTCACCGGCAATTATAATATGGCAGGCACTCTTTTCGCTATTTTGCTTACAAAAGGGCGAGGAAAAGTCGGTACTGTTTTCCATAATTTCCTCTGCCAGCTCTCTTAAGGATTCAAAGTAGGGCTTTATTCGTTCCATGTTTTCCTTGGCACGGCGAAGCTTGCTTGTGGCAACCAATTCCATTGCCTTGGTTATCTGCTTTGTGCCTTCAACACTTTTAATTCTGTTTTTAATTATTTTAGTGGACTGAGGCATTTGCTTCACCTCTGACTTGCGAATTTCGTTTTAGTATCCTCAATTGCTTCTATAATAAGCTTTTCTGTTTCATCGTCAATATCCTTTGTTGTATTGATTCTCTCAACAAGGGGCATGAAGTTGTTCTGCACATTTTCATAAAGGAACTGCTCAAAAGCAGAAATTCTTCTCACTTCAATGTCCTTAAGGTAATCGTTTACGCAGGCATAGATTATAATAACCTGCAATTCAACCGGTACAGGCTTATTTCTGCCCTGCTTTAAAATTTCCACAATTCTTTCGCCCTGGGCAAGTCTTGCCTTTGTATCGTCGTCAAGGTCGCTTCCGAACTGTGCAAAGCTTGCCAGCTCACGGTACTGCGAGTACATGAGCTTAAGCTTACCTGCCACCTTCTTCATTGCCTTAATCTGTGCGCTGCCGCCTACTCTTGATACGCTGATACCCGGGTTAACAGCGGGCATAATACCTGCATGGAAAAGCTCAGTTTCCAAGAAAATCTGTCCGTCTGTAATACTGATAACGTTTGTGGGAATGTACGCCGAAACGTCGCCTGCCTGTGTTTCGATAATAGGCAGTGCAGTAAGGCTTCCTCCGCCGTATTCAGGAGCAAGTCTTGCGGCTCTTTCAAGTAATCTGGAATGAAGATAGAAAACGTCACCGGGGTATGCTTCACGTCCCGGAGGACGGCGGATAAGAAGGCTCATTGCTCTGTATGCAACTGCGTGCTTTGACAAATCATCGTAAATAATAAGCACGTCCTTGCCTTTTTCCATGAAATGCTCGCCCATACTGCAGCCGGAATAAGGTGCAATATACTGAAGCGGTGCACTGTCGGAAGCAGTGGCACTTACTACAATTGTGTAATTCATGGCACCACTTTTTTCCAAGGTTTCAACCACCTGTGCAACCGTAGACTTTTTCTGTCCGATTGCAACATAAATACAGATAACATCCTTACCACGCTGGTTAATGATAGTATCTGTTGCAATAACTGTTTTACCTGTCTGTCTGTCGCCTACGATAAGCTCTCTCTGACCACGGCCAATGGGTATCATGGAGTCAATAGCCTTGATACCTGTCTGCAGCGGTACGGAAACAGACTTTCTTTCAATAATACCTGCCGCCTTCATTTCAATGGGGCGGTATACTTCAAATTCGATATCACCCTTACCATCAATAGGCTTGCCCAAAGCATCAACAACTCTGCCGATAAGCTTTTCGCCTACGCCTACCTCAACAACTCTGCCTGTTCTTTTAACAATGCTGCCTTCTTTAATCTCGGCATCGCTGCCTAAGATACAAAGGCTTACAGTGCCCTCGTCAAGGTTAAGAGCCATTGCCTTTTCGCCGTTTTCAAACTCAACAAGCTCATTTGCCATGCAGTTAGCAAGACCTGTGGCTGTGGCGATACCGTCGCCAACTTCAATAACTCTGCCTGTTTCGGTTTCACGGGTTTTATCTGAATAATTCTTAATCTGTTCTTTTATGATGCTTGCAATTTCATCTGAATTAAGTCGCAAACGTGTCATCTCCCAACGGTTAATTTCTTAAAAATCTCTTTATTGACCCAAGAGCACCTGTAACGGAAGCATCTATGTTCGAGTTTTCCGTTTCGATAACAATGCCGCCCAGGATTGATGCGTCAACTAAAAACGAGGGAATAATCTTTTTGCCCATTGTTTTTTCAATCCTTTCGACAATACTCTTTTTCTTTTCATCGTCAAGCTCTATTGCCGTAGTAATAGAAGCATGCTCAATGTTATTGTTCTTGAAATATGTCTTCTCATACTCCTTGGCCACATCCTCAAAAATGTAAAAAAGTCTTTTTTGGGCAAGAAGCTTCATAAAGTTAAGCACAAAAGGGTGCACAAATGCTCCGAAAGCTTCGTCAATAAGCTTTTCTCTCTCCACAGAGGGAATTGAAGCTGAGGAAACAATTGCGGCATATTCCCCATTTTCAGACAGAATACGCTTTATTTCGCTTAAGCATTCATATACCTCTTTTTCGCAATGTTCTTCACTCGCTACATCATAGAGAGACGAAGAATATAATCCTACTCTCTCATTCATCAAAGCCACCTAACCCTTCCAGAGCCTTGTTTATAAGTTCCTCGTGGGTTTTTTCGTCAATATCCTTTTGGATAATTTTTCTTGCAATATCGCAAGCCATTGCCGATACATCCTCTTTAAGCTCCACAAAAGCACTGCGGCGCTGAGCGTCGATGTTTTTCTGTGCTCGTTCAATCATTCCCGTAGCCTTTTCCTCGGCTTCCTTTACGATTGCATCGCTTCTGAGGCTTGCACTTGCTACAGCGTCGGAAACAATCCTTTCGGCATCAGAGTGAGCATTACTGAGAAGCTGTTCATATTCCTCTCTCATTTTATCTGCCTTAGTCTGTGCCTGCTGTGCTTTGGAATAATCGCTTTCGATTTCCGCACGTCTTGCTTCCAGCATATTATTCATAGGCTTAAAGAAAAACTTTTTTACAAGGAGAAACAAAATCAAAAGGTTAACCCAAGTGAAAATGAGAGTCCATATATCCAATGTGACAAATGATAAATACTGTTCCATGGATATCCTCCTTATAAAATTAGAATTCAAACTTGCCTACGCCAAAGGGATCTACGAAAAGAAGCAACAGCGCAATTACAAGACCGTAAATACCGGTAGATTCCGCAACCGCACAACCGAACAGCATTGTAGATGTAATGTCACCCTTTGCTTCGGGCTGACGGCCTACAGCTTCGGCTGCCTTACCTGCCGCATAGCCCTGACCGATACCGGGGCCTATACCTGCAATCATTGCAAGACCTGCACCGATTGCACTACCTGCCATAACTATAGCTCTTACTAAATTTGTGTCCATAATAATACCTCCAAAAAATATATATAATTTAAATTTAAATCTTATCTGATTTGGTGAAAAAATTGTTCAGATTGTGCTTTTATTCAAACGACGTGTACTATGTGTACACGAGCGAGAATAAAAGTGCAAGATGACAATTTTAGCCCAAATTTACTCTCCTGCACTTGACACATTTACCATTGTAAGCATGGATATAATATACGCCTGCAAGAAGCCTGTGAACAGGTCAAAATAAATTGACAAAACCGCAGGAAGACCTGCCTGAAGAATAGGAATATTAGCAATAAATTCAATGGGAATCCAACCTAAAATAAGGTTTGATGCGCTTGCCAGAGCCGCATAAATCATGCCTGTTATTACAATACCTGCCGCAATGTTACCAAAATGACGGAAAGCCATTGATACAGGGTTTGCAATTTCACTTATAATA
>JAFUJG010000029.1 GCA_017468215.1 Clostridia bacterium
AAATGTTATAGCAAGGCGTGAGGAGGTTGCTTCAACACGCTCGCTTCTTAACACTGCCCGCCTAATGGAGGAAAACGAAACACTTTATAAGCTTAAAGAGCTTGAATACATGGAGAAAATATGCGAAAATGTAGGTAACATAAATATTGACTCCGGTGCAAATATTATAACACAGCTTTCACGGCTGTGCGGAAGGTGATTGATATGATTAAAGTGGAAGGGCTTTTCAATAACGCTCTTTGTTACACAGACAAGCTTGAAGATTCTGCCGCAGAGCAGATAAAAATGTTCTGCGACAGAGAAAAATTCAAGGATTGCCTGATAAGAATAATGCCCGATGTACATTCGGGCAAGGGCTGTACAATAGGTACAACAATGACCATTAAAGATAAGGTTGTACCCAACATGGTAGGGGTTGACATTGGTTGTGGCATGGAAACTGTTCTTATTTCCCAAAAGGAAATTGATTTTGACAAGCTTGACAAAATCATCAGGCGAAACGTTCCCTCGGGATTTAACGTAAGAGGTATTCCGCATCGTTACAACGAAGAAATTCAGCTTGATAAGTTAAGATGCATTGACCATATCGATAAAGAGAGAGCTGTTCACAGCCTTGGCTCTCTTGGGGGCGGCAATCATTTTATTGAAATTGACCGTGACAGTATGGAAAGATTGTATCTTGTGGTACATTCGGGAAGCCGACATCTTGGAGTTGAGGTTGCACAGTTTTACCAGGAGGAAGGCTTTAAAGCACTTTACGGCGGATTAGATGTACAGGTTGAGGAGCTTATCAAACGGTTAAAGGCAGAAGGCAGAGAAACCGAGATAGAAGCTCAGGTAAAAAAGATACGAGCCTCGATAAATGCAGCACGCAAGGAGCAGGAATTTGCATATGTGGAGGGCAAGCTTTTTGATGACTACATCCACGACATGAAAATAGTGCAGCAGTTTGCAACTCTTAACCGTAAAGCCATTGTTGATGTGATTTTCCGTGGCATGGGATTTACCGAGCTTGAAAGATTTACAACCATCCACAATTATATCGATACAGAAGAAATGATGCTCAGAAAAGGTGCTGTATCCGCAAAAAAGGGCGAAAAGCTTTTAATACCCATAAACATGCGTGACGGAAGCATTGTCTGCATAGGCAAGGGCAATGCAGAGTGGAACTTTTCGGCACCTCATGGAGCAGGAAGGCTCATGAGCCGTAAGCAGGCACGATGCAATCTTGACATGAAGGAATACGAAAAGCAAATGGAGGGGATTTATTCCACCTGTGTGTTGCCCGACACTATTGACGAATCGCCCATGGCGTACAAGAGCATGGATAATATTTTATCTCAGATTGAGCCAACATGTGAGGTTGTGGATATTATAAAACCTATTTACAATTTTAAAGCAAGTGAATAAGGCGATGGGAGTTGAAAAAAGCACTATGCTGTGATATACTCAAAAAGGATACAATATTGTATCCTTTTTAGTTTTTACAGAGGTGATAGCATGAAAAGAAAAGCAATTATTGTAACACTTAATACCATTTTGATATTGCCATTTATTATATTTTTCAAATACGGCGGAAATGTGACAATATGGATGCTGCCCATATGGGCTGTAATGAGCGTTGTAAACACCTTGTTTTCCGACAAAATACAGGAGATAGTCATCTTCAATTCGGTCATGGCGGTGTTTGCATGTTTGGGCATATGGATTGACGCATTGCTGTATTTTTATTATATTACCTATGACAGCGTGGGTGTGGCGGTTATGCAGCTCGAAACAGTTGTTATGCTCATATATGTTGCCCTGCTTACATTGATTGAATGCTTGGTAAAGTATCTTGCCGATAAGGCATTTAAAGGAGAATAATTATGGTTTGTTTTATTTGTTATCCTAAGTGCACAACCTGCCAAAAGGCTCAGGCGTGGCTTGACAAAAATGGCATAGAATACAAAATGCGAAATATAAAAGAAGAAAACCCATCTTATGACGAAATTAAAGCGTGGCATGAAATATCAGAGCTGAATATAAAGCGGTTTTTCAATACATCGGGGCTTTTGTATAAATCATTGGAATTGAAGGACAAGCTGGACTATTTGCGAAAGGATGAAAAAATAGAGCTTTTGTCAAAGGACGGCATGCTTGTAAAACGACCAATTCTTGTGGGAGAGGATTTTGTACTGGTGGGATTTAAGGAAAAGGAATGGGAAGAAAAACTATAAAACGTAAGGATATTTATAATGACAGAAATAACAAAACTAAAAAACCGTGACTGTAAAAAAGTAATCGAAGCGGCTATCGAGGGCATGCACTTTGATAGGTATCTTGATAACAAATTTTTACTTAAGGTATACGGAAAGTATTTTTTCTATACAGAGCTTTTGCGTGCAACCAATATACTGGCGGCATATAATGACGAAGGGTTTGCAGGGCTTCTCCTTGCCGAGGTTTACGGAAGGGAAAAAGCATATACAAGCTGTGTTAAAAAAATGTATATAAAGCTTTTTGATACTATCTTCGGCTCATATTCATCATTGTACGAAAGAGCACGGAAAGAGCTGGAGAAAGAATACAAAAAGCACAGCTCACCTGCAGGCGAGATAACCTTCCTTGTTGTAAAATGTAATATGCAAAATAAGGGGATTGGCACCCTTCTTTTAAACGAGCTTGAAAAAAGCCTTAAGGGTGAGGAAATCTTTGTGCATACTGACGATGTGTGCACCTATCAGTTTTACGAGAAAAGCGGCTTTGATAAAAAAATGCAAAAGGATGTTGCAATTAATACCGTAAACGAAAAAATGAGTGTCAGCTGCTTGCTGTATACAAAACGAATATAAAAGGTAGGTCAGATATGAAGCTTTTGTTTGCCCCCTTGGAGGGGATTACAAATTATGTATACCGAAACACCCATAATGAGATGTTCGGCTTTTGTGACGAATATTATTCGCCGTTTATAACACCCAGCGAGGATGACAAGGTGAACAGAAAAGGTCTTAACGATATTGTTCCCGACAACAATCCCGATATAGTTATAAAGCCTCAGGTTTTAACAAACAGTGCCGAAGCTTTTCTGAAGTTTACAGAAAAAATCAAGGCTGTAGGATACGACGAGGTTAACCTTAATTTTGGCTGCCCCAGCCAGACTGTTGTGAAAAAAGGCAAGGGTTCAGGCTTTTTGAAAGAGCCTGATAAGGTGGATAAGTTTTTGAATGATGTTTTTGAAGTTCGTCCCATGAAAATTTCCGTAAAGACAAGGACAGGCTTTTTGGAAGGTAGTGAGATGGAAAACCTGATGGACATTTATAATAAATATCCGTTGGAAATGCTTATTATCCATCCCAGAACACGGAGCGATTTTTATAACGGAATGCCCGATTTAGAGGTTTTTAAAAAAGCCTTTTACACATCAGAAAATCATGTTTGCTACAATGGAAATATTAACACTGTAGAGGACTATGAAAAAATAAGAGCTATATTTCCCGAGCTTGATTGCATAATGCTGGGACGAGGCGTTATACGAAACCCGGCTCTTATGCGTGAAATACGTGGCGGCAAAAAAATAACAACGGAAGAAATTGTCTCTTTTTCAAAAAGATTGGCAGACAATTATCAGAGCACTCTAAGAAGTGAAACCTTTACCTTAAACAAGCTTAAGGAGGTATGGATGTATATGATACAGCTCTACCCCGAGGAAAAGAAAATTTTCAAAGCTATCAGAAAAGCAAACAAGCTTGTGGATTTTATGGGAGCCGTTGAGCTTTTGCCTGAATTAAAATAGCAGTTTTGGGAATATATAAATATTGACTAAATATTTGTTCTCCTGTATACTGCAATTGTAGGGAAAATCCCTTAGATAAAACAAAAAAGGAGAGTATTCTGATGAAAAGAATTATAGCAATTGTTATGGTGCTGGCAACTGTTTTTGCGTTTGCTGCCTGCGGCAATAAAACTGAAGAAGTACAGGGTGACCTTACTGTAGGAAATACCCTTCTTAAGGACTTTGAAGAAAGAGCAGAAAATGAAAGTGCAATTGAAATTGCGCAGGCTCTTGTTGAAAACGAGGTTATCAACTTTATGGGCGGTGCAATGGAGGTTGAAGAAGGCTACCTGACAGGCTTTGGCGATGTTGAAATCACAGGCTTTGAGGAAGGTGCAATGTTTTCTCCCATGATAGGCACAATTCCCTTTGTAGGCTATGTGTTTACCCTTGCTGAGGATGCTGACAAGGAAGCATTTGTTGATACATTAAAGGCTAACGCTGACCTTCGCTGGAACATATGCACAGAAGCCGAGGAAATGGTAACGGGCATTAAGGAAAATAAAGTGTTCTTTGTAATGAGCCCTATGGAATTTGAGCAGGCAGAAGAAAACTGATATAAGAAGACGGGCTGAAATGCCCGTCTTTTTAAGGTGATTGTTATGGTTTTTTCAAGTATTCCGTTTTTATACTATTTTTTACCCTTGGTGCTTATTTGTTATTTTTTAGCACCTAAAATCCTTAAAAACACAGTGCTTTTGGTGTTTTCGCTCCTGTTTTACGCATGGGGCGAGCCTAAGTATGTTTTTCTGATGATTGCAACCGTACTTGTAAATTACATTATGGGCTTATTGATTGACTCCTTCAGAGGTAAATGGGTGGCAAAGCTCGCAGTATGGGTTTCGGTTGTGTTTTCATTGGGAGCACTGGGCTTTTTTAAGTATGCCGACTTTTTTATCGAAAACTTTAACGCAGTAACAGGCTTATCTGTAGGCATGT
>JAFUJG010000295.1 GCA_017468215.1 Clostridia bacterium
GAAGATATCTATACAGAAGGTATCACAAAAATCAGTGATGTAGATGTTTCCTATGCGTCAGCCTTCAATCGTGCCATTAAGCTTCTCGGCTCAAGCTGTCGTGGAGAAGACGGCAAGGTTTATGCTATGGTTGCTCCAAAGATGCTTAAGCAGGATAACCCACTTTACATGGTGAGCGGAGTGTTTAACGCGATTATGGTAAAGGGTAACATGCTTGATGAAGTAATGTGTTATGGTAAGGGTGCAGGAAAGCTCCCTACAGCCAGTGCGGTAGTTTCCGATGTTATTGATATTGCAAAGCATCCGAATAAGAATATCCCTATCATCTGGGAGCAGGAAAAGCTTGAGCTTGGTAAGTTTGAAGATATGAAGAATTCATTCTTTGCAAGAATACCTGCTGACAAGAAAGAAGTGGCTCTTAAGTTACTTCCTGTAATTGAAGTTAAGGAAGATGTGAAAGAGGGCGAAATCGGTGTGATTACCGATGTTATGACAGAAGGGGCTTTCGCTGAAGCTATTAAAGAGCTTGATGTAATCAGCATTATTCGTTGTGAATAAATAGGTGTTTATGCACTGAATAAGGGGTTTATAATTTCAAATTGTGATTGTTCACAGGAAAGGGTAACCGCTATGAAATATATTGTTGTGTTAGGCGACGGTATGGCAGATGAGCCGATTGAGGAACTTGGTGGAAAAACACCGCTTGAAGTTGCAAAGACACCGGTAATGGATGATCTTGCACAGGTTTCAGAAATCGGGCTTGCACACACAATTCCCGAAGGTATGAAGCCGGGAAGTGATACAGCCAACCTTGCTGTAATGGGTTATAACCCTAAAAAATATTATACAGGACGTTCTCCATTGGAGGCTTTAAGTATCGGAGTACCTATGCTGGATACTGATATTGCAATTCGTTGCAATATTGTAACAGTGTCTGATGATAATCTTCCGTATGAAGAAAAAACTATGATTGACCATAGTTCATCTGAAATTTCAACCGAGGATGCGGCTGTACTTCTGGATGCTGTAAGAAAAGAGCTCGAAAGCGATATTTATAAGTATTATTGTGGTACAAGTTACAGACATCTTCTTATCTGGGATAAAGGCAGTGTTGTTGAACTTACGCCACCACACGATATTCTTACAAGGGTAATCGGTGAGTATCTTCCTGAAGATAAAATGCTCAGAGATATGATGAAGAAGAGTTATGATATACTGAACAACCATCCGCTTAATGTGGAACGTGCTGCAAAAGGTCTTAATAAAGCTAATTCGGTTTGGTTCTGGGGAGCAGGTACAAAGCCTATACTTACCTCATTTGAGGAAAAGACGGGCAAGAAAGGTGCAATGATTTCTGCGGTAGACCTGTTAAAGGGTATTGCTGTGGGGGCTTCAATGAAGAATATAATTGTACCCGGAGCTGACGGAACTCTTCACACTAACTATGAAGGAAAGGCGAAGGCTGCCGTTAAAACTCTTGTAGAAGATGGTGATGATTTTGTTTACATCCATGTTGAGGCACCGGACGAAATGGGTCATCAGGGAAGTGTGAAGAATAAGATTGCTGCCATTGAATATCTTGATGAAAAAGTAATCAAGATAGTGAAAGAGGAGATGGATAAGTCAGGAGAGGCTTACAGAATGCTTATTATGCCTGATCATCCTACACCTATCAGGTGCAGAACCCATACAAGCAATCCTGTACCTTTTATGATTTATGATAGTACAAAAACTGTTAAGACCGCTGATTTTTATAATGAAAAAGAAGCTGAAAAAGCAGGTGTTTATCTGGCTGACGGATATAAGATTATGGACCGTCTGCTTGAAAATGAATAATTGATATTAAGTCTCCGCACGAAAGTGAAAAACAATGGTTCACATATTCGGCGGAGACTTTTTGATTAGCTGTTAGTTGGATTTACCCATTCCGGAAATATCCTTCATGGTGTCTGATGCAAGATCTTTAACATCCTTAGCTGCATCTTTCATGTCACTCTTTACATCATTGACAACATCCTTACCTATTTTTTTTGCTTCATCTTTAGTGTTCTTTGCAATGTTGCAGAGCTGTTCTTTGCAGTTGAAGTCTTCACCACAGCAGCACATCATTTTCTTGATAAGCAATATACCGGTAATGATTGCAACTATATAAAAGATTTTTTTTAACATACAGGTCATAGTGTTACACCTCCGTTTTATTTCATATTTCATCGAAATATGACTAGTCTTATTATGTGAAAAAAGAAAAAAAACATGCAGAGGATTAAAACACATAATTTGAGAAATAAACGGATAAAATACATCAGAAGTGAAAAATTAAAAAAAATGAAAAAAATGAAAAATAATGCTTGCAAAATCTTTAGTGATGATATATAATACCGCTTGTGACTGAAACACAAAACATTTTTGGGCTATCGCCAAATGGTAAGGCACCGGATTCTGATTCCGGCATCTCAAGGTTCGAATCCTTGTAGCCCAGTACACCGGAACCTAACAGTTCCGGTTTTTTTCTATGTACATATAGAGAATAATTAGTTAAACAATAGTAATGATAATGTATTTTCAACAACTGTCTGAGGGGTTGGAAAACGGAGAATGGAGGACATTATGGCACCTAGAAAAAACAATGAAAAGAAAGTAATTACCTATGCAGGTCTTCAGAAACTTGAAGAAGAGTTACATGATTTAAAAGTAAATCAGAGACATGACATTGCTGAAAAAATTAAGGAAGCAAGAGAGCATGGTGACTTATCCGAAAACGCAGAATACGATGCGGCTAAAGATGAGCAGCGTGATATCGAAGCGAGAATTGAAGAACTTGAGGAAATTCTTAAAAACGTTGTTGTTGTTGATGAAGATGACATTTCAAGCGACAAGGTAAGTGTAGGGAGCGTTGTTAAGGTGGTAAACGAAGCTAATAAGCAGGAGTACTCCTATACAATCGTAGGTTCAACAGAAGCTAACTTCTTACAGAATAAAATATCAAATGAATCCCCTCTTGGACATGAACTTATGGGATGCAAAGTAGGAGAAAAGGTTGTTGTTAAGGCTCCGGCAGGTGAGCTTACTTATACTATTGTTGAAATTAGTAAGTAAAAACAAGTTTCTTCATTGTGGATTACAACCCACCTGGTGTGAGAAAACCTGCTGTTATCAGGTATAGTAAGAGAGGTAATAAATTCACTATTGTGTGGGTATGGAGGTAAATATATGGCAGAAAACAATCAGCAGAAGAATAACCAGCAGAATAAGCCGGTTGTAAGTGATAACGAAATTATTAAGATTAAGAAGGAGAAGCTTGCAGAGCTTCAGAGCTCAGGAAACGATCCTTTTCAGATTGTAAAGTATGATGTAACAAACCATACTACTGATATCA
>JAFUJG010000296.1 GCA_017468215.1 Clostridia bacterium
CCAAGAGCGTCGGGGTTGATTGTCTGAGTATTACTAATACCGTCAAGCGCCCAGTTGTAGGGAAGCTTTGCAACGGAGTTAAGAGAAGCAAGAAGACCGTTCTGTTCTGCACCGTAAGCGGGGTTCGCACCGGGAGAAAGGGGTTCGCCTGCTTTTCTACCGTTGGGCATGTCAGCTGTAGCCTTACCGTAAACAACGTTAGATGTAATTGTAAGGATAGATGTGGAAGGTTCACTTTCACGATATGTGTGATGCTTCTTAATCTTTTCCATAAATGTTCTGAGAAGCCAGATAGCGATATCGTCTGCACGGTCATCATCGTTACCATACTTGGGGAATTCGCCTTCGATTTCGAAGTGCTTAGCTACGCCTGTTTCTTCGTCACGGATAACCTTAACCTTTGCATACTTAATAGCAGAAAGGGAGTCAACAACGTGGGAGAAACCTGCGATACCTGTAGCGAAGCTTCTCTTAACTTCTGTATCGATAAGAGCCATTTCAGCTGCTTCGTAGTATTAATTATCATGCATGTAGTGGATTGCGTTAAGTGTATGTACATACAACTTAGCAAGCCATTCCATCATAGCAACATACTTTTCGATTACTTCATCATAATCAAGATATTCACTTGTGATGGGCTTATAAGCGGGACCTACCTGCTTGAGTGTCTTAGCATCAACACCACCGTTGATAGCGTAAAGAAGACACTTTGCAAGGTTAGCTCTTGCTCCGAAGAACTGCATTTCCTTACCTGTCTGTGTAGCAGATACGCAGCAGCAGATGGAGTAGTCATCACCCCAGATGGGCTTCATAACGTCATCGTTTTCGTACTGAACAGAGCTTGTTCTGATAGAAATTTCGCTTGTGTACTTCTTGAAGTTTTCAGGAAGTGCAGAGGAGTAAAGAATTGTAAGGTTAGGTTCGGGAGCGGGACCCATGTTTTCAAGTGTACGGAGGAAACGATAGTCTGTCTTTGTAACCATGCTTCTGCCGTCCATACCGATACCGCCCACTTCAAGTGTTGCCCATACGGGGTCACCTGTAAAGAGCTGGTTGTATTCGGGAGTACGTGCGAACTTAACCATTCTGAGCTTCATTACGAAATGGTCGATAAGTTCCTGTGCTTCCTGTTCTGTAAGGATACCTGCGTCCATATCTCTCTTGATATAGATGTCAAGGAAGGTGGAAACTCTACCAACGCTCATTGCAGCACCGTTCTGTGTCTTGATAGCTGCAAGGTAACCGAAGTAAAGCCACTGAACTGCTTCGTGTGCATTTGTAGCGGGCTGAGAAATATCATAGCCGTAGGAAGCAGCCATAACCTTCATATCCTTAAGAGCCTTAATCTGCATAGCAACTTCTTCACGTGCACGGATAACGCTGTCACGCATGCTGCTTTCGCCGCAAGCTACCATGTCCTTCTGCTTTTCAGCAATAAGGAAATCAATACCGTAAAGTGCTACACGACGGTAGTCACCAACGATACGGCCTCTGCCGTAAGCATCGGGAAGACCTGTGATAATCTTGTTACTTCTTGCTGCTCTCATTTCAGGTGTATATACATCAAATACAGCCTGGTTGTGTGTACGGCAGTATTCTGTGAAAATCTTCTGAAGTTCGGGGTTGGGTGTGTAGCCGTTTGTTTCGCAAGCCTTTACAGCCATGTTAATACCACCAAAGGGCATAAATGCTCTCTTGAGGGGCTTATCTGTCTGTAAGCCTACAACCTTTTCCAAATCCTTCATGGATTCGTCAATATAACCGGGGCCATATGCTGTGAGTGTAGCAACCTTTTCGGTTTCCATGTCAAGCACACCGCCGTTAGCTCTTTCTTCCTTCTGTAATTCGGAAAGTCTTCCCCAGAGCTTGTCTGTAGCATCTGTGGGGCCTTCAAGGAAAGAAGAATCACCATCATAGGGTGTGTAGTTCTTCTGAATGAAGTCTCTTACGTTTACTTCAAGCTTCCAGATTCGGCCTTCAAAGCCTTCCCATGCCTTAAAATCAGTCATGTTAATTACCTCCTCTTTATATGAAAAAAATATTGAATATGATATTAGGTAACTGTTAATTACCACATCTCATTATACCTCATATTTCAAGTCTCGTCAATCATTTTATGTAACGATTTGACAATTATTTTCCACCAGTTTTTCTATTTCATCTTCGCTAAAAACCTCGACCCCATGCTTTTTCAGAAGTGCCGTGGTAACGCCGTCGCCTTTCGTAAGCTTACGGGAAAAAGTTCCGTCGTATACCCACCCTTTTCCGCAAGATGGACTTTTAGCCTTCAATACGGCATATTTAGTATTAAACCGCTTTGCAAGAAGCAATGCTTCACGTGCACCCTTTTCGTATTGTGCCGTTACATCTTTGCCCTCGGCGTTTAACACACGCTCACCCACAATTTCGCTTGGTACTCTGGGAGTGGGCAGCCCGCCGTAAATTTCGGGGCAGATTGGTATAAGATTGAACTTTTTATCCAGCCCCTTAAGGTCATAGTCACGGCACAGTCCGTCATATCGACATGCCACAGACAGCAAGCAGGCGCTTATAAGTACATTGTCCATTTCTTATCCCCTCCCTTGATATGATTATAACATAAACAAAAATGATAATCAATACTATTTTTTAAAAAACATACTGAATTACTATGTTTTTGTTAAATATGCACAAAAGCTACGTGCAAAATATACTTTCACACGTAGCTTTTTTCATCTTGTTCCGTTATTTATACGGTTAATTGCTCTTTTAAGCTTAAGCTCAGCCATCTTGAATTCAAATTCTGTAGAATTATTCTTCAGTCTTTCCTCTGCCTTTTCCTTTGCCCGCTGTGCCCTCTCAAGGTCAATTTCATCGCTCCACTCAAAGGTGTCGGCAATGATTGTCA
>JAFUJG010000297.1 GCA_017468215.1 Clostridia bacterium
CAAGACAGTATATTGACAAGATTCTTGCTGATTCTGAAGCAACACTCAGCAAAAACCAGGAAACAATCCGTGCAATGCGTGTTGAACTTCGTCAGGACGCAGCTGTAAAGGCTGTAGAAACAACAGCTGAGGAAGAATAATTGAATTTTTAAAGGGCTGAGCCATGGCTACAGCCCTTTATCACGTAAATATGGAGGTAATACACTATGTCAGGACATTCCAAATGGGCCAATATTAAAAACAAGAAAGGTAAAGCCGACGCACAGAGAGCTAACCTTTTCACAAAAATAGGTCGTGAACTTGCAGTTGCAGTAAGAGCAGGCGGTCCCGACCCCGACAGTAACAGTAAGCTTAAGGATGCTATTGTTAAGGCAAGAGCAAACAACATGCCCAACGATAACATTACAAGATGCATCGCAAAGGCTTCCGGTGAAGCAGGCGGTGCAGATTTTGAGGAAATCACATACGAAGGCTACGGTCCCCGTGGTGTTGCAGTTATTGTTGAAACACTCACAAACAACCGTAACCGTACAGCGGCAGACCTTCGTCACTATTTTGATAAATACGGCGGAAACCTTGGTCAGAATGGCTGTGTAAGCTTTATGTTCGATAAGAAGGGCGTTATCGTTATTGAAGATGACGGCGACATCGACGAGGATGAGCTTATGATGGCAGCACTTGATGCAGGTGCAGACGATTTCAATTCCGACGAAGAAGGCTTCTTTGAAATTGTAACAGACCCCACTGCATTTAGTGCAGTTTATGAAGCTCTTTCCTCTGATAAGGACTACAACTTTATTACAGCAGAAGTACGTATGGTACCTCAGACAATGGTTGAGCTTACAGACGAAGAAGATTTAAAGAAAATGAACAAGCTTTTAGAAATGCTTGACGATAACGACGACGTACAGAACGTATACCACAACTGGGATGAGTAAGGCGTGTCTACGACACGTGCGAAAAAACGCTGATGCTAATTTTTCGCAATTCTTTATATAAAGAATAAAATGGCATTTGCTCGTACAAGGGCTACGCCCCTACAAATGCCATTTTCGGGAGGTCGAAATGAATTCGACCTCCCGATTTTTATTATACACAACTCAATACAAAAAGGCTTGAGCAGACCGCTCAAGCCTTTTTTTGCGTATGCCTGTGGCACACTCTTAAAATTCTGCATTGCCTACTGTTCTTGCGTAGGGTAATACGTCACGGATGTTGTTGATACCTGTAAGGTACATAACAGCTCTTTCAAAGCCCAAGCCGTAGCCTGCGTGCTTTGTACCGCCATACTTACGAAGGTCCAAATACCACCAGTAATCTTCCTCGTTAAGACCCATTTCCTTCATTCTTTCCACGAGCACGTCGTATCTTTCTTCTCTCTGGCTGCCGCCGATGATTTCACCGATACCGGGAACAAGGCAGTCCATAGCTGCAACGGTCTTGCCGTCGTCGTTTAATCTCATGTAGAAGGCCTTAATCTCCTTGGGATAATCTGTTACGAATACAGGACGCTTGAACACTTCCTCTGTAAGGTATCTTTCGTGCTCTGTCTGTAAGTCACTTCCCCAATGAACAGGGTATTCAAACTTGTCGTTATTCTTGGAAAGAATTTCGATAGCTTCGGTGTAGGTTACCTTGCCAAAGTCAGAATTTGCTACAAATTCCAATCTTTCCTTAAGACCTGTGTCAACAAACTTGTTGAAGAACTCGATTTCTTCACTTGCGTTTTCAAGCACATAGTTAATCATGTACTTGAGCATATCCTCAGCAAGAGCCATATCGTCGTTAAGGTCTGCAAATGCAATTTCTGGTTCAATCATCCAGAATTCTGCTGCATGGCGGGTTGTGTTGGAGTTTTCGGCACGGAATGTGGGGCCGAAGGTGTAAACGTTTCTGAAAGCCATTGCAAAGGTTTCGGCACTGAGCTGACCGGAAACTGTAAGGTTTGCACTCTTACCAAAGAAGTCCTGAGAGTAGTCAACCGCACCGTCCTTCATAGGAATGTTTTCCATATCGAGCGTTGTAACACGGAACATCTCGCCTGCACCCTCACAGTCACTTGCTGTAATGATGGGAGTGTGTGCATATACAAAGCCATGCTCGTTAAAGAACTTGTGAATAGCGTAAGCCGCAACGCTTCTTACACGGAAAGCCGCAGAGAACATATTTGTTCTGGGACGAAGGTGTGCAATAGTTCTTAAGTATTCTGTTGTGTGTCTCTTTTTCTGCAAGGGGTAATCGGGTGTTGATGCGCCCTCTACCTCGATGGACTTTGCCTTGATTTCAAAGGGCTGCTTTGCTTCGGGTGTAAGCACAAGTTTACCTACAACGTTCAGCGCCGCACCAACGTTCTGGGATGCAATTTCCTTGTAGTTATCAAGAAATTCGCTTTCAAAAACAACCTGGATGCTCTTGAAGAAAGTACCGTCGTTTAATTCAATAAAGCCGAATACGTTGGAGGAACGGAGTGTTCTTACCCAACCGGAAACCTTAATTTCTTTATCTGCATACATTTCGGGGTTTTTAAATATATCTTTTACTAATGTTTTCATCATAATCATTCCTTTCAGTTAGTTTCCCACTATAATTGAGTGGGACCACAATGAAGGCTCCCTTGTGCAAAGGGAGCTGTCAGCAAAGCTGACTGAGGGATTGTCTCCTCTCGCATCAAAGCAAAGTTACGCCACGTTCCTCGCACACTCTCACTG
>JAFUJG010000298.1 GCA_017468215.1 Clostridia bacterium
CTCGATATGTCCGGATACTATACAATCGATACACAAATCAGCGAATACGCAACAGGTCTGGGGCTGACGGAAATTGGGCTCGACCGTGATGTAAGTGAGCTTTCGGGCGGTCAGAGAGCGAAGGTGCTTCTTACAAAGGTGCTTTTGCAAACCCCATGATTTTAATTCTGGACGAGCCCACAAACTTCCTGGATGAAAACCACATCCGCTGGCTCACAAACTTTTTGCAGAACTATGAAAACGCATTTATTCTTGTAAGCCACGATATACCCTTCCTGAACTCAGTTATAAACGTTGTTTACCATCTGGAAAATACCGTTTTAACACGCTACAGCGGTGACTATCACTTCTTTGAGGAAAGCTATGCCTTAAAAAAGCGACAGCTTGAAGCGGCATATGCAAAGCAGCAGAAGGAAATTGCCGACCTGGAAGACTTTGTTGCCAGAAACAAGGCAAGAGCTGCAACCGCTACCCTTGCAAGAAGCCGTCAGAAACAGCTTGATAAAATGGAGAAGATAACCCTTGCACCGGAAAAGGTTAAGCCCGAGTTTAAATTTAAGAGCGACAGAACGCCGGGTAGAGTTGTTGTTTCGGCAAAGGACCTGGTTATCGGCTATGACTCGCCCCTTACAAAAAAGTGGGATTTAATTGTTGAGCGTAACAAAAAAATAGCAATCCGTGGTGTGAACGGATTGGGTAAATCAACCCTTTTAAAAACTCTGCTGGGCATTATTCCTCCCTTTGAAGGCCAGGTTGAGCATGACCAGTTTATGAGCGTGGGTTATTTTGAGCAGGAGGAAATTGCATCCTCAAAAACAGCGCTTGAGGAAATCTGGGATGAATACCCCTCTCTGACAAACGCAGAGGCAAGAGCAGCTCTGGCAAAATGCGGGCTTACTACAGAGCATATTACAAGCCAGATGAAGGTATTGTCAGGCGGCGAAAATGCCAAGGTACGCCTTTGTAAGCTGATGCTTAAAGAGGTTAATTTGCTTGTACTGGATGAACCTACAAACCACCTTGATGTAGATGCCAAGGAAGAATTAAAGCGAGCTGTTAAGGAATACCGTGGTACGGTGCTTCTTGTAAGCCACGAACCCGAGTTCTATAACGCAGTATGCGACGAGATTTGGGATTTGGAGGATAAAACTACCAAAATAGTATAAAGGAGCGGTAGACATGGAGCTTATTTGTCAGGCTATAGGCATTATCGCCATGATATTGTCTGTAACAAGCTTTCAGATGAAAACAAAAAAGCAAATAATCGTTATGCAGTGCATGACAGGGGTGGTTTTTGCAATTCACTATTTTATGCTGTCCGATGGTGCCGGCATAGCAGGCGGTGTGGTAAACGTTATTGCTATTGTACGAAACCTTGTTTTTTATTTTAACTATTTGCCCATATTTAAAAGCAAGCTTTGGGTTATATTTTTTGCCGCAGTTATGGGCGGCAGTGCCATTGTATCCCGATGCGAGCCCATATCGGTGTTTATGTGTATTGCAATGGTCTTCAACACCCTTGCTGTAAGTGCAGAAAAGCCCATTGACACACGAAAGATGATTTTAATTTCTTCCCCCTTTGCTTTTGTGTACAATGTGGTTATCTTCTCACTTGGCGGAATTGCAAACGAAGCATTGGTTGAAATAATCACTTTGATTACCTTCTGCCGTGAAAAAAGGTTGACACAAAAATGACACATAATGTAAAATAATTTTATAAAATAAAGGGGTTTTTTCACTGAAAAAAATCATAGCTTTAATGCTGGCGCTTGTTATGGTGCTTTCTTTCGCAGGCTGCGGCGAGGTTGGCAAGGCTGAGAGCACCGTGAAGAACTTTTTTGATGCCTGCAAAGAAGGAAATCTCGAAGAAGCGAAAGGGTATATTCTTCTTGATGACGGCGGCGAAACAACAGATGATGATAAAGAGCTTTACGACATGGCAGCTTTAATGCTTGAAAAGCTGAACTACAGCATCGTTTCTTCAGAAAAAATTGATGCAGAAAATGTAGTTGTAACAGTATCGGTTACTGCTCCCGACATGAAGGTGGCAGTGGGCGAATTTTTCCAGGACGCACTGGCATTTGCATTTGCAAATGCATTTTCCGACACACCTCTCTCAGACGAGGAAACCGAGGCGGAAATGAAAAACATGTTTGTTAAGGCTGTAGGTAAAGAGGATTTAGGCACAGTTACAAACGAGGCCGTTGTCACCGTTGTAAAAGTGGATGGCACATGGCTGATTGACGCTGACGAAGCCTTTGCAGACGTACTTACAGGCGGAATGGTTACAGCATTTGAAGAAGTTTCGAACTCTTTTAGCGGAGAATAATTTTTGCTCTTTTAAGGCGGGTTGGTAGTAC
>JAFUJG010000299.1 GCA_017468215.1 Clostridia bacterium
GAAATTTCAAAGCAGTTCGGTGTTCCCAACAAAGAAATACTTGAGGTGCTTGGTAAGTATAACGTAACAGGCAAAAGTTATATGAGCTCTCTTGAAAGCGAAGAAATGGATATTCTTTTGGAATATTACACTCAGAAAAGCGACAAGGGCGAGGATTTAGAAGCATTTTTACGTTCTCAGTTTGCAGCTAAAGAAGCAGCCGAAGCTCCCAAAAAGAGCGAAAAGAAGCAGCCTTCTGCTGAAGAAGCAAATGCTCCCGCTGAAGAAAAGATTTCTCGTAAAAAGGAAGTAAGATACGTTGACACACGTACTAACGCTGTTGACCTTGACCAGCAGCTTAAGACTGAAAAAGCTGAGAGCCTTGTAAATGTTCATATCAAAGATACTGAAACAAACAAGCAGAAGATAAAGAAAAACAAGAACAAGCAGCAGAATGTTAAGAAAAACCAGCACAGCAACGAGGAAATGCTTGAAAAGAAAATGAAGGAAAAGAAGCAGGAAAAGCTTCATGTCCTCATTCCTGACGAAATTTCCGTTGGCGACCTTGCAAAGGAATTAAAGTGCAGTCCTGTTGAAATTATCAAGCGTCTTATGACACTTGGCATTATGGCAACAGTTAACCAGACAATCGGTTTTGACGAAGCCAGCATGATTGCAGAGGATATGGGTGCAGAGGTTGAAAGAGAAATTATCGTAACTGCAGAAGAAAAGCTCTTTAACGACACTCCAGATGATGAAAAGGACCTTCTTCCCCGTCCTCCTGTTGTAGTTGTAATGGGTCACGTTGACCATGGTAAAACCTCTCTCCTTGACTGCATCAGAAACGCAAACGTTACCGCAACAGAAGCAGGCGGTATTACACAGCATATTGGTGCATATACAGTAACGGTAGACGGCACGAAGATTACCTTCCTTGACACACCCGGTCACGAAGCGTTCACAGCTATGAGACTGCGTGGTGCAATGGTTACAGATATTGCAATTATCGTAGTTGCGGCAGATGACGGCATCATGCCTCAGACAGTGGAAGCCATCAACCATGCAAAGGCAGCAGAGGTTTCCATCATCGTTGCAATCAACAAAATTGACCGTGAAGGTGCAAACCCCGACAGAGTTAAGCAGGAGCTTACTGAGCATGGCATCGTTCCCGAAGAATGGGGCGGCGACACAGTCTGTGTTGAAGTTAGTGCCAAGCAGAACATCGGTATTGACAATCTTCTTGAAATGCTCACACTTACAGCTGAGCTTAAGGAATTAAAAGCTAACCCCAACCGTCAGGCTAAGGGTACAGTTGTAGAATCCAAGCTCGACAAGGGCCGTGGTCCTGTTGCTACAGTTCTGGTACAGAACGGTACACTTAGAAATGGTGACATTATCGTTGCAGGTACAGCAGTGGGCAGAGTAAGAGCAATGACTGACCACAAGGGTAAGAAGATTAAAGAAGCAGGTCCCTCTACACCTGTTGAAATTATCGGTCTTTCCGAAACACCCGAAGGCGGCGATACATTTTACGTTGTAGACGACGAAAGAGCTGCCCGCAACGTTGTTGAAGCAAGAAAGCAGAAAATTAAGGACGAAAAGGTAAAGGCAGCTACAAAGGTAAGCCTTGACAACCTCTTTGACGTACTGAACGAAGGTGCAATGAAGACACTTAACATCATTGTTAAGGCAGACGTTCAGGGTAGTGTTGAAGCAGTTAAGCAGTCCTTAGAAAAGATTAGCAACGAAGAAGTTAAGGTAAGAGTTATCCACGGTGCAGTAGGTGCTATTACCGAAAGCGACGTTACACTTGCTGCTGCATCTAACGCAATTATCGTAGGCTTTAATGTACGCCCCGACGCAGGTGCAAGAAGTGCCAGCGATTCAAACGATGTTGATATTCGAACATACCGTATCATTTACGAAGCTATCGAAGAAATCGAAGCTGCTATGAAGGGTATGCTTGCTCCCAAGTTCCGTGAAGCTGTTATCGGTCATGCTGATATCCGTGACACGTTCAAGGTTTCCGGTGTAGGTACAATCGCAGGTGCATATGTAACCGACGGTAAGATTGTACGTCACTGCCAGGTACGTATTGTTCGTGACGGTATCGTTATCCACGAGGGTATGCTCTCCTCTCTTAAGAGATTTAAGGATGATGCAAAGGAAGTTGCCTCCGGTTACGAATGCGGTATGGGCTTTGAAAACTATAACGACATCAAGGTTGGCGACAATGTTGAATGCTTTGTAATGGAAGAAATCAAGCAGGTATAACTTTTTAAAGGATTGATAAATTTATGGCAAATTATCAAAGAACAGACAGAATATCCGAAGAAGTAAAAAAGCACCTTTCGGATATTATCAGAGAATTAAAGGACCCCCGTATCCCGCTTATGACAAGCGTTGTCTCGGTTTCGGTCACAAAGGACTTAAAGTATGCAAAGGCATATATCAGCATTATGGGCGATGACGAGACAAAGAAGGAAGCATTAAAGGGTTTAAAGAGTGCGGCAGGCTTTATCCGCAAGGAAATCGGCAACCGTGTGCTACTCCGAGCACTGCCCGAGTTCCACTTTGAGCTCGACACATCAATTGAGCATGGTGCTCATATCAACGAGCTTTTACAGTCCGTTATTAAAAACACACCTTCTGAAGAAACAGAAGAATAAAAAATTGAATGGGGCTTGGGTTTATCCCCGGCTCCTTTTTTGTAGGGGACGACGCCCTCGGCGTCCCGCTATAACAAACGAGGGAGAAAGACAGGCAAATTATGAATCCACTCTCCTATTTATTAACACGAAAATCCGTAGCACTTTTGCCCCATATTTCAACCGACTGGGATGCAATGGGGTCTTGCATGGCTATCCGCACACTTCTTAGAGACAAAGGCATAAAAGCCGATGTAATTTTGCCCGATGCCCTTGCCCCCCACCTTTCGTTTATGGAGACAGATGTGCTCGTGTTTAACGAAAACGAAACCTATAACTACGAAACTATTTGCGGTGTGGATGTAAGCACGGCAGAGCGTTTGGGTGCAAACCAACAGCTTTTTGAGCAGTGCGAGGACAAGGTTTGGATTGACCACCATATCTCTGATAAGGTTTATGCACCCATAAACCGTGTTGAGCCTGATGCTGCTGCAACAGCCGAGGTTATCTATTCCATGATGCAGGAAGATAGTATTCCCCTCACAAAAAAGGTTGCCGAGTACCTCTACCTTGCGCTTGCCTCTGACACAGGCTCCTTCCGTTATCAGAACACCCGCCCCTTCTCTGCAAGGATGCTGGGTGCTCTTATTGAAGCCGGTGCAGATGTGTCGGCATTGTCCAATGAACTTTTCTTCAACAGCACCTATTCCCTTGTAAAGCTCCGTGGCGAAGCTATAGGTACAATTGAGCTTTTCGCATCCGGAAAAGTAGGCACGGCATTTATTACAAAGGCAATGATGGAAAAGGTTGGTGCCACACGTAATGATGCAGGTGCACTTGCTGACGTGCCCAGAAGCATAGGCACGGTATGCGTAAGTGCTGTTATAAAAGAAGAAGACGACGGCTTTTCCAAGGTAAGCTTCCGCAGCAAAGGCAATTATAACGTTGAGCGAATTGCGGCACTTTTCGGAGGCGGTGGTCATGAAAAGGCCGCAGGTGCCACAATATACGGCAGCGTGGAGGAAGTGAGAGAGTTAATCCTTCCGCATCTTATAAAGGCGGTGGAATGATGCAAGGCATCGTTATAATGGACAAGCCCTTAAATGTTACCAGCTTTAAGGCATTAGGCATTATAAAAAAGGCCTACGGCACCAAAAGGGTTGGCCATACAGGCACCCTGGACCCGGACGCCACAGGCGTTCTGCCCATTTTAGTGGGTAATGCAACACGTGCTGCAGAGCTTATAGTTGCAACTGATAAAGAATATATCACGACTATTCTTTTGGGCGTAAAAACAGACACACTGGATATTTCGGGCAAAGTTCTGGAAGAAAGAGCGGTTGATGTCTCCATAGATAAAATAAAACAGACTGTTGCATCCTTTGTGGGGGATATTGAACAGATACCTCCCATGTACAGTGCAATTTCTGTTGACGGTGTAAGACTGCACTCCCTTGCAAGACAAGGCATTGAAATTGAGCGTCAGCCACGCCCTGTAACGATACATGAAATTGAAATTGTTAACATTTCCCTCCCGGAGGTCACCTTGAGAGTAAGCTGCTCCAAGGGTACATATATACGGACCCTTGCCGACGATATAGGCGAAAAGCTTGGCACACTTGCCGCTGTAAAAACACTTCGCCGCACAAAAACAGGTGCTTTTGACCTGAGTATGGCACACACTCCCGAGGAAATTGCACAAAATCCCGAGGGATGTCTTCTCCCGTTGGATATATGCTTTAAAGAATACGCAAGAGTAAATCTTGACGAAAAAAAATCAAAGATGGTAAAAAACGGCGTGCCGATTTACTTCAATACACATAAGGGCGAAACGGTCCGTGTGTATGACAACGACGGATGCTTTATTGCTCTGTCGCACGTGGAAGAAATCGACGGCAGATTTTGCCTTAAATTAATCAAGGGGTTTTATTAATGACTGCATCCGTATGTGCATTAGGTTTTTTTGACGGTGTACATGAGGCACATTCTCTTATTCTGAGAAAATGTATTACCCATGCAAAGGAGCACGGCTTAAAAAGTATTGCTCTCACCTTTGAAAAATCACCTGCTGAATACTTTGGCAAAAAAATTAAATATCTGACAACGCTTGACCAGAAGAAACAATACATGAAGGAGCTGGGCATTGACGAGGTAGTTGTTCTTCCCTGCGACGAAAAAACACTGTCACTCGCTCCCGAAGAATTTGTCAATGACATATTAATCGGCAGGCTTAATGTTACGGCTGTGTTTTGTGGCTTTAACTATACCTTCGGCAAAAACGCCTCCGGCAACACAAACAAACTTATTTCACTGTGCAAAGGAAAAGGCATTGATGTTATTGTAACGCCCTGTATGACAGATTATGGTGTAACGGTTTCCTCAAGTGAAATCCGTTCAATCTTGTCCCGAGGCGACATTGCACTTGCAAACCTTTTACTCACACGCCCCTTTGAGGTATGGGGCAATGTGGCAGAAGGGAAAAAATTAGGCAGACAGCTGGATTTTCCTACAGCTAATATTTATCCGGGCGAGTTTTTTCCAGACTTACCCAAGGGGGTCTATGCCACAAAAACTGTTATTGATAATGCGGAATACCCGTCCGTTACAAATGTGGGTGTAAACCCCACCGTTAAGGACGGCAATTTAAGGATTGAAACATTTATAATAAACTTTAACGGCGATATTTACGGCAAAAATATCAGGATTAAGTTTTTTAATTTTCTTCGTCCTGAAAAGGAGTTTCCTTCTGTAGACGAATTAAAAAAACAAATCTC
>JAFUJG010000030.1 GCA_017468215.1 Clostridia bacterium
CAGAAAAACAGTTCCTCTGAATTTGCCGAGATTGAGCGACTTGAGCTGGAAAGACGAATTAAAAGGAATCAGTAAGAGGTGATATAAATGCTTTACAGTAACGCCATGGATGTAATAAACAAACGCAGGGAAGCCCGTGAAGAAACCATAAGGCACAGAAAAAGCGAGATTTACTCACGTATTCCCCGCATTGCCGAAATTGAAAACCGCCTCACCTCCACAGGCATTATCCTTTTAAGCCGTGTTGCAGACAGCGAAATGTCCTCGGAGGAATTTGTGGCTCGTATTATGAGCGAAAACAAGGCTCTGTGCGATGAAAAAGCAAGGCTACTTGTAGCAAACGGTTACGATGTAAACTATCTGGACCCGCCCTTTGTGTGCCCCTTGTGCTCTGATACAGGCTACAACGCCGATAACAAGCTTTGCAGCTGTTTGAAGGCAGAGCTTACAAACCGTGCACTGAGCGATGCAAATCTTACAGCACATATGGCAGGACAAACCTTTGAGAACTTTAATCTTGGGTATTATGATAACGAGATAAATCCCGAATTTGGCATAAGTGCCAGGGATAATGCCGCAAGCATTCTCCTTGTTGCAAGGGAATTTGTTGAAAACTTTTCGCTTCCGGGTAAAAATCTTCTTTTGTACGGTCCAAGCGGTCTGGGCAAAACCTTTTTATCCTCTGCAATTGCAACGGAGCTTATAAAAAAAGGTGTTGATGTTTTATACATCAGCTCCAACAGCCTTTTCCCCATGCTCAATAATATGCATTTTGGCAGAGGCGACGAAAAAAGCTCTTACATTTCAGAAAAGGTTCTGGATGCAGACCTTCTTATCCTGGACGATTTGGGGGCCGAATTTATAACCACGTTTACCGCCAGCGAGCTTTTCAGAATAATGAATCACCGCCTGCTTACAGGCAAGAAGATGATTTTCTCCACAAATCTTACCCTTGACGAAATAAAGGCAAGCTACTCAGCGAGAATTGTTTCCCGACTTATAGGTGAATTTGACAATCTTCAGTTTTTTGGCGAAGACATCCGCAGAAAGAAAAAATACATTTGAGGTGCAACATGACATACAAAACACTTTTGGAAAAACACATAGACGAATTGGGCAAAATCCTTATTGCCTTTGAAATAGGCTCGCCTGCAGCAATCCGTATGCTGGAGGATGAAAAAAAAGCTCTTTCCCTTCGCTACGAGCTCGAGGACTCAGCGGGCATAGATATGTACGTGCCCGCCTGCTACAATGCACTTGCCACCATACGTTCGGCAATTGAACAGGAAAAGCCCAATCCCCAGCTTGTTCAGTATGTAAAGGACGCACGTGACGAGTTAAGTGCTATTTTAGAATATATGCAGTCCTGAAAAAACGTGTAGCTTGTCCGCCACAGCAAGCTTATCTCACATTTTACCTCGGTGGCAGAAAGGATATGTAACAAACATGCCTGTCATTGCAATGGTCATTCTCGGTGCAAGCCTCTTTTTTGCAAATTCGCTGATGAAGCGTTTCGGCAACAAGGCTCCCGCAATTCTTTTCCTTATCGTCAGCCTTGTCTGCGAAATTTTCTGTTTCAATTTCGAATCCTTCCGTAGCTTTACCTATCCCGAAATTGAAAACTATACTATAGAATATTCTTCAGGTGTTACTGAGGATAACGGAAGCTATGAGTTCCGTTCCTCCTCTGACTATATTTCTATTACAGGCTTTGATAAAGAGGTTGAGAACATATACATAAAAACCAACACAACTCAGCACACGGTGCGTTTCTTTGTGTCGGATGAGGCAAACGTGAACCGCTATCACGCAGGTGACAGGATTATATCCCGCTACAGCAAGCAGACCTCTTATATTAAAACCAACTTCACAGGTAAAGCAAGCGAGATTAAAATTTACATTCCGGACATTTCCAACCGTATTGTAACACTTTCTGATATTTCCCTTAACTGTCAGAGGCCGATTTTCTTCAGCCTGTTCCGTCCCTTGGGGTGCTTTGCCATACTTATGTTTGTGTACTATATAATAGCGAAAAAGCATCTCTGGCAAAAAAGCTATGACCCCAATGACAAGGAACAGTCCAACTTTACAATGTTTATAGCTTGTGCTCTTGCACTTATTTTTCTTGCAATACCCTATCTTAACCCGGGATTTATTAACCCCTCCTGGGCACACCACAATCAGTATAATGAGCTTGCCCAAGCATTTTTAAACGGACAGCTTCATCTTGATAAGGAGGTGCCCGACATTCTCCTTGAAATGGAAAACCCCTATGACCGCTATGAGCGTCAGCGAGTATTCAGAGAGGCTAAAATAGCTGAGCCCTGGGATACAGCCTTTTACAACGGCAAATTTTATGTATACTTTGGCGTTCTGCCTGTATTCTTATTTTATCTGCCGGCACAGCTTTTAGGCATTAATTTCCCTAACTTTTTAGCTATTGTCATATTCTCATGGGTGTTGATTGCAGGCGTTTTCCTGCTGTACGGCAAGATTATCAAAATGTATATGAAGGACATTCCCTATCTGTTATATCTTGTACTAAGCACGGCAACGGTGCTTACAGGCGGGGTCCTGTACATTATAAAACGACCTGACTTTTATTCTATCCCCATTATCGGTGCTCTTGCCTTTACAATTATGGGCTTTTACTTCTGGATAAGTGCCCTTGACGGCAAACAGCTTTCACGGCAGCGGCTTTTTATAGGCTCTGTGTTTATGGCATGCGTGCTTGCCTTAAGACCTAACCTTGTATTTTTCTCCTGTACGGCGTTCATGCTTTTCTGGGGTAGTGTTTTCCGTGACCGTGAGCTCCTTTCTATAAACAGCCGTCTCTCGGATGAAAAATACCGTGGCCTTAAAAACACGTTGGCATTTTGTATGCCCTATATTGTCATCGGCGTTCTTATTATGGTTTACAATGCTGCACGTTTTTCATCACCCTTTGATTTTGGTGCAAGCTACAACCTTACAACCTCGGACATGACAAAGCGAGGCTTTGCTCTTGACCGTTGGGGCCTTGGAGTTTTTGAATATTTGTTCCGTCCGCCTACGGTTAGTGCATCCTTCCCGTTCCTTACATCGTCATATCCTTCTACCTCGTATATAGGCTTTACCAGCCGTGAAGGTATGTTTGGCGGAATATTTGCTACCTATCCCATTTTGTGGTCGCTTTTTGCAATGCACAAAACAAGGGACAAAAGCCCTTTAAGTTTGCACTTGTGCTTCTTGCAGCAGGCTTTATCACCTGTCTTGTAGATATTCAGGCAGGCGGCATTCTTCCCCGCTATACCTGTGACTTTGCAGTGTTTTTTGTAATGGCGGCTGCAATTACACTTATGATGCTCCATAAGGAGTATCCGTCGCTTGCTAACAAATTTGCCGCATGGGGACTTGTGTGCATGATATTATTTGATGTGCTTCTGGTCATTGCAGGAGGTTCTTCCACAATACAAACCATGAACAAAAACGTTTATATGCAGCTTTTCAATGAGTTCGCATTCTATCTGTAAATTTAAGGTGAGGAGGGTTGAACCCAATATGGTTTTAATCTGCGACCCTTTTCGCAGGAAAAATTGATGGATTTTTGGTGCGGAAATTGCCGATAGGCTGTCGCCTTTCAAAATTGACAAGCCGAAAAGGCACAATTTTAACAAGAAAAGGGCATATGGGGTTCGACTCCCCTCGCCTTAAACGCCGAGATATCCCTATATCTCGGCGTTTTTTCAAAATAAAACTTTTTTAAAAAATTTTTATTCCAATGCAACTTTTTGCCCCCATTAAAAGTATTATATGTGAAAGGCAGCCAACAGCCTTTCGCCACGCAGGGGATTTTTGGGAATGTGTTCCTACTGCAGTGTAGCCTAACGGCATGCTTTCTGTGCTGTAGGATCCCAATGCGGTTGTCAGGTTAGGTCCGGCACTCCTCCAACGCCGGATCTGCCCGGATAACTCCCCTTTTACATAACAGGCAATTAAGGCGACGGGAATTGCCGACAGGCTGTCGCCTTTTAAAATTAATAAGCCGAAAAGACACAATTTTAACAAGAAAAGGGCATATGGGGTTCAACTCCCCTCGCCTTAAAGAAAGGATTTATCATTATGAACAAGATTATTAAAGGTGCAGCCCTTACACTTGCTGCAATCACAGTTATGACAACAACAGTTTTTGCTGCTTCCGTTCCCTTGAGAGAAACATTTGAAAAAGAAGGTTTTACAGTTACATGGGACCAGGAAACAAAAACAGTAACTATCTCCAAGGATAACTTTACAGTTTCCGAAAGCGTAGGTGAAAACATTACACTGGACTACGACACTACATATGCCACAGAAGAATTTGTTGCAGGCGTCTTTTCTGACTACACACGTGAAGCCCTCTCCACAAAGGCAACTGTAAAAGAGGTTGGTGCAGGCTACATCTTAGCTGATACAGAAAAGCTTGGCGAAGTTATGTTTATGGTTGATGAAAACACCCATTATCATCACGAAATGAACCGCATGCTTTACACTGCAGCTGATGTAAAGCCCGGCTCCTACGTAAAGGTTTATTTCTCCGAAGCAATGACAGCATCCCTTCCTCCCCAAGTATATGCAACAGAGGTGGTATTTCTGAATACAGAATCCAAGCTTGCAGTAAGCGAACTTTCTCAGGTGTTTACAGTTACAGAAAAGGGTGAAGGCTTTATCCTTGCAGCTAACGAAACAATGGGCGAAGTTATGTTCATGGTAGACGAAACAACCACATTCCGTCATGAAAGAAACCGCAGACTGTATACAATTGCAGATGTTGAAGCAGGCACAAAGCTGCAGATTACATTCTCCGAGGCAATGACAGCATCCCTTCCTCCTCAGACACATGCAATCGATGTTGTTTTTCTTGATACAGAAGTTCAGGTAGACCCCGTTGAGGCAATTACAACAAGCGGTAAGATTACAGAGGTTGGTGAGGATTACTTCAAGCTCGAAAAGGAAGACGGCAGCATTGTTCGTTTCAACGTTGACGAAAACACCAATATCCACCATGTTATGAACAGAAGGTTCTATACCTTTGCTGATTTACAGGCTGATATGACAGTTGACGTTAACCACTCCGACGCAATGACATACTCCCTTCCTCCCCAGGCTTACGCAATTGAAGTTATTATTAAATAAGCACACACGTAAACCACATATACAAAGAAAAGGACTGTACCCTTTATGGGGCAGTCCTTTTCTGCACATTCTATTGTAAAAAGTCAACAAGTGCACAAAACAAAAAAGAGATTGCAACGCAATCTCTTTTTTGCTATTGAAATTTTAATTTAGTGAGCTGCTTTCCATTCTTCAGCCTTAGCTGCAGACATTCTTGTAATCTTTTCTACAGGGTAGATGGATTCTGCACCGCCGTTAGTATAAAGGAAATACTTGCCTGTGGGTGTTACATAGAGGATTTCCTCATAACCTGTTGCGTCGCCGAATTCACCGCTTGTGTAGCTTGCAACTACTTCTGCTGTTTCTGTGTCGTACTCAACTTTACAGATAATCTGCTTCATGGGTAAATCATCCCTTCCAATATAATAATCTTGGGTCGTTCCTCGCTGTATAAAGGTATATACCTTTATATCATTATTGTAATACCTTTTTTTAGTTTATTCAATAGTTTTTTTCTTAGAAAGCGGATATTTCGGCGTTTTTAACATAATTTTAACCAATTATCTTAATTTTATTTGTCATTTAAACGCTTTTTTGCGTCTTAAACGCCCTTTTCAAGCTTTATTCATCCTTCAGTTCCGCAAACTTTGCAGCCATTGTAGGATTGTTTCGGGTCAACCGCTTTATGGAGAGCTCCTCCGCTTTGTTGTTCGCCAATCTTAAATTGTTTTCCGAGGACAAAAGAGCTTCTTTGGTTTTCTGCAGATGGTCAATTGTTTTGTCAATTTCATCTATTGCCTTTTTGAACTTTTCACTTGCCAATCTGTAGTTTCGTGAAAACTTATCCTTAAATTCGTTCATATCTTCCTCAAAGTGGGATATGTCAATATTCTGATTGCGGATAACC
>JAFUJG010000300.1 GCA_017468215.1 Clostridia bacterium
AATCGAGTGCCAAAGCTGCAGTCACCGCACGGGTCATACCGCAACCCGGGCAAGGAAAATCAAAAAGGAACATGTATATGCAGGGCACCGAAAAAAGCTTCATGGTAGCACCTATTGCCGCAAATATGCCTGTAAGAATTAATTTAGTTTTCAGATTTTTTATTTTTAACATATATTTCACCCATTTTTTCATCTTTTATCATTTTACCTTGAAATTGCCGTTATTTCAAGCTATAATTTAGTTGACCTTTTGTTGCAATTAATATCAAGCCAAAGGAGAGACGAAAATGATTAAATTTGAAAACGATTACTTCTTTTTGGAAGGAAAAGACATAAGCTACATATTCCGCATTGATAAAGCCGGTTATCTTATCCATTGCTATTTCGGCAAAAAAATCAAAGCTCACCCCACAAGTATTGTGCCCGAAAGGTTTTATTGCTGGCACAGTTGGGGTGAGGACGGCGTTAAACTGGACGAAATTGCACAGGAGTGCCCCACCTTTGGTCATACCGATTTAAGAAAGCCTATGGTCAATTTTGGGGATAAGGTGTCGGTGTTAAAATACAAAGCTCACAAAATATACAAGGGCAAAAATCCCCTTGCGGGTCTGCCCTCATCCATTGATGCAGCAATGGATGCCGAAACCTTGGAAATAACCCTTTTCGACAGCGTTAACAGTGTGGAGGTAACCCTCTTTTACACAGTTTTCGAATCCATGAACACTATCGCACGCCATGTTGAAATTACAAACAAAGCTGATGCTGACTTAAAAATTGACAGCTGCTACTCCATGAGCATTGATTTTGAGCACTCGGATTTTGCCGAAACCCACTTTGCAGTCAGATGGGGATTTGAACGAGAAAAGGTAACCTCCCCTGTTGTACGAGGCTCGCTTGATTTAAACAACGCACGTGGCGGCTCGGGTCATTTTATGAACCCCTTTGTGTGCCTGCACTCTCCCGATGCAAACGAAAAGCAGGGCGATGTGTATTCCTTTATGCTCGTTTATTCGGGTAACCATTCCACCCTTATTGACACCGACCAGAGATGCCGCACCCGTGTTATGCAGGGCATTAACCCCTTCGGCTTTGAATGGTCATTAAAAAAGGGCGAAACCTTTACGTCTCCTGAAAGCCTTTTAACCTTCTCGCCTTGTGGTTTTGGCGGTATGAGCCGGAGCCTGCATAAGTTTATCAAAACAAATATTGTACGTGGCAAATGGAAGAACAAGCCCCGCCCCATCCTTATAAACAACTGGGAAGCCACCTACATGAACTTCAACGAAGAAAAAATCCTTTCTATTGCATCACTTGCCAAGGATTTGGGTATAGAGCTGTTTGTTCTTGACGACGGCTGGTTCGGCAAGCGTAATTGGGACAACTGCTCCCTGGGCGACTGGTATGTAAATACCGAAAAGCTCCCCTCGGGCATAGACGGTCTTGCCGAAAAGGTTACCGATATGGGCATTAATTTCGGCTTATGGTTTGAACCCGAGATGGTAAGCCCCGACAGCGACCTTTACCGTGCTCATCCCGATTGGGCAATCCATGCCGAGGGCTTAAAGCCTGCCGAATCGAGAAACCAGCTTGTGCTGGACCTTTCCAGGAAGGACGTTCAGGATTACGTGATCGAAAGCGTTGTTTCCATTCTGAAAAAGGCAAAAATCTCCTACGTTAAGTGGGATTATAACCGCTATATAACAGATATGCCCCGCTTAGGCTATAATCACGAGTATACGTTGGGCATGTACCGTGTTACCGACGAAATTACCCAAGCGGCTCCCGATGTTCTTTTCGAAGGCTGCTCGGGCGGCGGAGGAAGGTTTGATGCAGGTATTCTCTGCTATATGCCCCAAGTTTGGACAAGTGACAACACCGACCCTATTGAGCGAGTATACATCCAGTACGGAACAAGCTTTGGATACCCCACAAGCACCATGGGCAGTCATGTAACGGCCTCGCCCAACCATTACACAGCCCGTAAGCCTTCCATGAAAACCCGGGGCGACATTGCTCTTTCGGGCAATTTCGGCTACGAGCTTGACATTACCACACTTCCCAAAGAGGACCTTGATGCAATAAAAGCACAGGTGGAGGAATGTAAACGCATACGCTCTCTTGTGCAGTACGGCGACTTTTACCGCCTGGCAGACCCCTTCCGTGGCAACATTGCCGCATGGCAAATAGTGAACGAGGATAAGAGCGAAAGCTTTTTCTGCGCTGTGCGTATACTCTTTAAGTCAAACGTATACTTCCCCATTATAAAGCTTGACGGACTTTCCGAGGGCGCACTATATCGCGACGAGTACACAGGCAACATCTACTCCGCCGACGAGCTGATGCATCGTGGCTTATTCGTTGACTTTGACCACGGCGATTTCGTTACATATACAATGCACCTTAAGAAAATATAAACAAAAAAGACGACCTTTTGGTGTCTTCACTTAGGGATTTTTAATCCCGGAAATAATCGGCATAGTCGAAAACATATCGGCTATGCCGTTTTTTCGTGTTCTGTTGTTGGTGTTTGGAAATCACCTATGCAGTTGTAAATAATCTTGATGCGTTGCACCCTTTTGCCATTAACACGCTCGCTTTGGTACACATAAACCTTTTCTACAAACTCACGGAGAACTTCAGCCGTGAGTTCTTTTATGTCTGTGTGCTTCCTCACAAGTTTTAAGAACCTATCGGCATTAAGAGAATTTTCTTTCTCAGAATTGATTATCTCTTTTAATTCCCGCGTCCGGCTTTCAAGAGTTTGTTGTTCGGCTTCATAATTGGCGGTCATTTTACTGAAACGCTCGTCTGAAATCTTACCCTCAATGTTGTCCTCATAAAGCCTTTGAATAATCTCATCAAGTTTCTTGATACGAGCCTGTGCCTGCTCAAGCTCTCGTTTGCTGTCACGGAGCGTTTTGTCTACATCAGCTCGGCATTTCTTTGTAACAAGTTCAACAAATTTAGTTTCGTGTTCTCTTGCAAATGCAGTAATGCTTCGTATTCCGTCAAGAAGCAAAGCCTCGATTGTTTCGTTCTGTATTTGGTGTGAGGAGCATCCACCTTTGACCTTGCGGTATGTAGAGCAAACCATATATTCCTTTTGCTTCATTGTTATGCAGCGGACTTGATATAATTTCTTGCCACAATCTGCACAGAAAAGCATACCTGAAAGAATTGGCATTTCACCCATCCGTGTAACCTTTCTTCTACCATCACGGATTCTTTGTACTATGCGGAAAGTTTCCTCATCAACAATGGCATCGTGTGTGTTCTCAAAGACTTGCCATTCAGAAGGGTCATTCCACATTTTCTTCTTGCTCTTATATGACTTTTTGTAGGTCTTGAAGTTTACTGTGTGACCAAGGTATTCAGGCTTTTGTAAAATGTCTGCCACAGAACGAGCCTGCCAAGCATAAATGTCATCCGGCACTCTCGCAGGTGTGTTAATGCCAAGGCTGTGCAAATGTGCTGTTGGCACAGGTATCTTTTCACTTGAAAGTATCTTCGCAATCTGCGTGGGTCCATATCCTTCGATACATAAACGGAAGATTTTCCTTACTATTTCCGCTGCAACATCATCAACTATCCATTGAAGCTTATCTTCAGGATTCTTTAGGTATCCGTAAGGTGGGTTCGTGCACAGTGGTTTTCCGCTTTCGCCCTTTGCTTTGAATACGGCACGGATTTTCTTGCTTGTATCCTTGGCATACCATTCGTTGATGATATTAAGGAATGGTGTGAAATCGCTGTCTTGCTGATTGGCACTATCGACACCATTGTTGATTGCTATAA
>JAFUJG010000301.1 GCA_017468215.1 Clostridia bacterium
CGCTACGAAAGTGCAACCGAAATGCTTGCCGATATTAAAAGGGCTTACACTGACCCAGACAGCACAGTATCCGTGCCCGTAGAGGACGACACCGACAAGTTCGGCACAAAGAAAATAACACCCATCGTAAGCATTACCATGCCCAACGATACAAGCTCAAAGAGCGTTGTAAGGCGAAGCGATGAGGAACGAATAAAAAAGAAAAAGAGCAAAAAGAAGGATATTATAGCAATCGTTGCGGCAATTGTAACCTGCTTTGTAATAGCTTGTGTTATGGGCGTTGTGGTGGCTAATGTTATCCGCAACAACACCGAAAACCAGGTTCAGATTTATCATATGCCCAACGTTAAGGGTCTTACCGAAACACAGATGACAAACTCCCTTAAAGAGCTCAGAGAGGCAGGCTTTGAAATCGAAGAAAATTACCGTGTAGACAGCAATATCCCCAAGGGCGAGGTTATTGACCAAGAGCCTATAATGGGTGATATTGAAGAAGGTACAAAAATTATTATCACCATCAGCAGCGGTAAGGAAAAAATAAACCTTGACGATTACACCAACCACGATGCAAACGAGGCTATCACAATGCTTGAGGATATGGGCATTGTTGTTAAAACCAGCGAGGAAATGAGCGACGAGATTGACGAGGGCAAGGTTATACGCCAGCTTCCCACAGCAGGTCACGTGCTTGAAACAGGCGATTCTATAAGGCTGTTTGTATCCTCTGGCCCCAACAAGTTCTCACTTGACAATTACGTAGGAGCCGAATCCCGGAACGCAAAGAGCGAGCTTGAAGCCCAGGGCATAACAGTAACAGTTGTTGAAGAATACAGCGACACTGTTCCTGCAGGGGTGGTTATCAACCAGTCTCCTGCACCTTCCACCGAAATGAAAAAGGGCGACAGCGTTGAAATTAAGGTGAGCAAGGGCCCCGAAATGATGACCGTACCCAACCTTGTGGGACTTACTGTTGATGCGGCAAACGATGCTCTTAAAAACAACAATCTTAAACTGGGCGATATTACCGAAATATCCTCGGGTCTTGCAAAGGGTCTTGTTGTAAAGCAGGGCGTTGCAGCAGACACACAGGTTACAAAGAATACTGTTGTAAAGATATGGATAAGTAAGGGGCAGGAGCCTCTCAGTGTACCCGACAATTTAACAGGTGGCGTGGTTTCGCCCGATGCCAACATCGGCGAAAGCCAGGGTAATGCTGCAGTGAACACATCTGACACAGGCTTATAATAATACAGGGGGAATAGACCTTGCTGTTAAAAGGCACTATAATTAAAGGAATAGGCGGATTTTACTATGTTGACACCAATGAAGGTATTATAGAGTGTCGGGCAAGGGGTAAGTTCCGAAAAAATGAAATTCTGCCCATGGTAGGCGATAAGGTAGAAATCGAGGTTTCCGCCACGAGTTCGGGCAGTGTGAAAAAAATCGAGGAAAGAGCAAATTTCCTTATCCGTCCTGCGGTGAGCAATATCGATAAGCTGATGATTGTTGCGGCAATAACAAATCCCGCACCCGACACCTCTCTTATCGACAAAATGCTTATTATTGCTGCAAAAAAGGGAATCAAGGGCTCTCTTTGCATTAACAAAAGCGACCTTGATACCTCCAACGAGGCAGAAAAGCTTAAGGACTGCTACGAAAAAGCAGGCTACAGGGTTTTTGTAACCAGTGCCGAAAAGGGCATAGGTTTAGAGGAGCTCAGGCATGAGCTTTCGGGCAAAATTACTGCCTTTGCAGGGCTTTCGGGGGTAGGCAAGTCAAGCATACTTACCCTTATTACAGGAAAAGAGCTCGAAACAGGCGACACAAGCCGCATTGAGCGAGGCAAGCATACCACAAGGCATGTTGAGCTCATAAAAACAGACGACGGATACGTATTCGACACACCCGGCTTTTCACAGCTTGAGGTGGAGGATATAAAGGCAAGTGAGCTTTGGGAGTATTTTCCCGAAATGGCAGAGTGTAACGGCCTTTGCCGTTTCCGTGGCTGCAGCCACGTATCCGAGCCTGACTGTGCTGTAAAATCTGCCCTTGAAAAGGGTGACATACCGCAGTCACGCTATGAAAGCTATGTTAAAATGTATGAAAAATTAAAGCTTATAAAAGATTGGGAGAGGGGCAACACCAATGGCACAAGATAAAAGAGAATTTAAATTAGCACCCAGTATTCTTTCCTCTGACTTTTCCATTTTAGGTCAGCAGATTAAAGAAGCCGAAAAGGGCGGAGCTAAGGTTTTGCATATTGATGTTATGGACGGACGCTTTGTGCCCAATTTTACCTTTGGTGCACTTTTGGTAAAAACAATCCGCAAGTGCAGCGATATGTTCTACGACTGCCATCTTATGGTGGAAAGACCCTATGACTTTATCGATGCCTTTTATAAGGCAGGTGCCGATAATATAACCGTGCACTACGAGGCATTGGGCGATGAAACAGGAAAAGCACTTGAATATATCAGAAGCCTTGGCATAAAGGCAGGCTTATCCATCAGCCCCGATACCCCCGTGGAGGTTATTGCTCCCTATAAAGATAAGGTCGACATGGTTTTAATCATGTCGGTTTATCCGGGCTTTGGCGGACAAAAGTTTATTCCCAAAAGCTTGGAACGGATTGCCGCCGTGCGTGAAATGACCAAGGACTACGATGTTGACATCGAGGTTGATGGCGGTGTTTATGACGAAAACATCAAAACAGTTGTAGATGCAGGTGCCAATGTAATTGTTGCAGGCAGTGCGGTGTTCGGCAAGGAAAACATTGCCCAGGCTGCAAAGGCTTTAATTGAGGCGGCAACAAATGAGTAAGGCAGTAATCATTTCGGCAGGAACTATTACCGATTACGGATATACAAAAGCCTTTATTGAAGACGGTGACTTTGTTATCTGTGCCGACGGAGGGCTTACCCACGCCGAAAGGATGGGCATTACACCAAACCTTACTGTGGGCGATTTTGACTCGTATAAGGGTGACGCTCCCGGTGAAGTGCGAAAGTTTAACCCCGAGAAGGACTATACCGACACGCACATTGCAGTAAGTGCCGCATTGGAGAAAGGGTATAAAAAAATTGTGCTCCTTGGTGCAATGGGCACACGCCTTGACCATACAATGGCAAACATAGGCCTTTTGGAATACATTGCCAAAAATGGTGCAGTAGGCGAGGCTGTTAACGAAAACAACACTGCAACCGTTATTACAGGTAACGCTGTTATTAAAAACGATGGCTCAAAATATGTGTCGATTATCCCTGTGGGCAGGGCAAAGGGAGTTACGCTTAAAAACTTTAAATATCTTTTAAATGATTACGATATGGAGTTTTCACAATCCATAGGCATAAGCAACGAGTTTTTAAGTGGCGACGGTATTGTTGAAATTAAAGAGGGAAGCCTTATTGTTATAAAATCAAAAGACTAAAAAAGGAGAGTGTCAAACTCTCCTTTTTTTATCTTATAGGAAATTTCGCAATTTCCTACTTATTTAATTTTAAGTAGTGCCCTTGTAATACCCGACAAGAACCGTGGCATTTTAAAAACAAGTATTTTCATATAAGCCTCCTTGATGATCGTGGTTGTTTACCAATGGGGACTTCTGTAGGGACAGTCCCTATTGGTAATTTATTATGTTCATTATCTTTTGTGACAGGAAAGAACAAATATGATTATGATAACACCTTCGATGGCGGCAATAAGCCATATAGGACAGACCAGAGCAGTAAATATGCCTGTTACAAAAAACAAACTTCCCATTCCCGAAGGCTTGTGATTCCTATACATGGGGCAAACCTCCCATTACATTGTACGTAAATAAAAAAGAATTGTTACACTAAGGCGAGGGGAGTCGAACCCCATATGCCTTTTTCTTGTTATAAAACCATATTAGGTTCAACTCCCCTCGCCTTAAAGCAAGCTCCTACTGATTGACACAAAGAAATTTTAATGATAAACTGTAGGTGTCCGTTTTATTGTACACATAATCGGGTATTATTATCTCAGAGACAGATAAAGACTTGATTGGAGGTACTACTTATGAAAAAAATGTTCGGACTTATGGTTTTAGCAGGTGTTATCCTTGCTGCATCAACTGCAGGTGCATGTGATGCGGGCGTTATGGGTGCAGACAGAATATTGCTCCAGTCGCTTATTTCTGCGGCGTTGATATATTTTGGCACACGATTTAAGGAGTGGGGAGACGAGCCCAATATGGTTTTAATCGGCAAATTTTCCGCCATAATGCACCAAAATGCTCACCGATACACAAAGTATAGGTTCCGCTTTTGGCACACTTTGACGAAAAATTTGCACGTTAAAAACTCTGCGACCCTTTTCGCAGGAAAAATTGATGGATTTTTGGTGCGGAAATTGCCGATAGGCTGTCGCCTTTCAAAATTGACA
>JAFUJG010000302.1 GCA_017468215.1 Clostridia bacterium
CAAGACCGTCACCCTCGCTTGCAACTTCGAGAGCACGGATAGATTTTTTACGTAATACGTCGAAATGAAAAACCATGTGGGGAAATACAACTAATCCACGCATGGCAATTGCGGGTATGGTTTTTGTTTTGATTTTAGCCATTGTCTCAGTCCTTACTGTTAATTATCGAACGAAATTATACTATATAATGCAGAAAAAAGCAAGAAGCATATTGTGTATATACTTGAATAAAATTGAATTCCTTCGATGAAAATAACAAAAAGGAGGAATGATGGGTGAAAATGCTTGTGTATGTAATTGTAGTTGTGTTTGTTGGACTGTTTGCATTTTCAGCAGGCGAGGACTCGGCTCAAATCCAAGAGGAAATTGTAGCAGAGAGAACAGCCGTGGTTAACGAAACCGCTGAAGCTGTAAAGGAAGAAAGCTTGCCGGACGTGGTTGAGAGGGTTCTTCCTACGGTGGTTGGGGTCGAAACAACAGATTCACGAAGCATGGGCGGTACAGTAAGATACGGAAGCGGCGTAATCGTATCGGATATGGGCTATGTTATAACAAATCAGCATGTTGTAGGCGACAACCCTAAACGGATAGATATAACCCTTTACGATTCAAGCATAAAAGAAGGCGTGCTTTGCTGGAGCGATAAAAGCCTTGATGTTGCCGTAATCAAATACGAGGGTATTGTTCCTGCCGTGGCAAGGATGGGTGAGTATACAAGTGTGAGAGTGGGAGAAGATGTTTTTGCCATAGGTAATCCGCTGAGCTTGCAATTTGAGCGAAGTGTCACTAAAGGAATTGTAAGTGCAATTAACCGTACAATTACAATTGAGGACGAAAACACCGTTATTTACATGGAGGACCTGATACAGACCGATGCCTCAATTAACCCCGGCAACTCGGGAGGACCGCTTATGAACAGTAAAGGTGAGGTTATAGGTATTAATACGGTGCGGGTTAATTCTGCTGAGGGGATGGGCTTTGCCGTGCCTGTCAACATCTGCGAAAGCGTAATTGAAAGCCTTGAAGCCACAGGAAAATTTGAAACGCCGTATCTGGGGCTTTTTGCCTACACGGCAAGGGCGGCAAAATATCTTAAGAAGGATAACACAACCCGAGAGGGTTTGTTTGTTATAAGCCTGGATTTGGAAGGCCCAGCATTTCAGAGCGGCATCAAATACGGTGATATGATAACACACATAAATTCAACTTCGGTTACAAGCATGCTTGCATTACGCAGAGAGCTTTTCAGGCATAAAGCAGGCGATAAAGTAACGCTGACGGTGGTATCGGGCAGAGTAAAAAAGGATATTGAAGTTGTTTTGGGGCAAATGGCGAAGAATTATCTCGGAAGTGAACAATAAGTTAAAAAATTTAAATAATATTTTATTGAAAAGCAAAGTGAAATGTGATATGATATTTTAGTCAAGGTATCTCTTGATTTATTTGTGTGGAAAGGAGCAGCTGACATGAAAAACAATTTTATACTTGCATCAGCATCACCAAGACGCCATGAAATCCTTGAAGAAGCAGGTATTGCGCACTCAATAGTACCCTCTGATGCAGATGAAAACATTTCACTTGCCCTTCCGCCGGAAAAATACGTAATGGAGCTTGCACTCTTAAAGGGTGCGGCAGTTGCTAAAAATGCAAAGAAGAATGATATTATCATTTCCGCTGATACTATCGTGGTATCCGACGGCGAAATACTTGGAAAGCCTGCTGATTTTGACCATGCCATGAAAATGCTCACTAAGCTTTCGGGCAAATGGCATAGCGTTCTTACAGGCTACTGTGTTATAAAGGGCGAAAGCGGAGAGGCAAGTGTCAGATACGAGGAAACAAGGGTTAAATTCCGTGAACTTACACAGAAGGAAACCCTCCACTACATAAGAAGCGGTGAATGCATGGATAAAGCAGGGGCATACGGCATCCAAGGCAAAGGCAGACTGTTAGTGGAAAAAATAGACGGAGATTATTTTAACGTTGTAGGTTTGCCCATTTGTGCATTGGCAAAAATGCTAAAAGATGAATTTGAAATTGATATCTTATAATTGAGGATTGATATATATGCGTGGAATTTGTATTGACCTTGGAAGCGGTAATACATCTATTTCGGCTCTTGTTAAGGGCAATGTTTTTACCCAGCCAAGCGTAGTTACAATTGATACAGATGACAATATAATAACTGACGCAGGAAGCATTTCAAAGGAAGCTATCGGGAAAACTCCCGAGCATCTTATGACAGTAAAGCCCTTAAACGGCGGTGTTATTGCAGACTATTCCGCAGCAGAGGGCATGGTTAAGCTGCTTGTAAAAAAAGCCTTTAACCGTTCTGTTTTCACAGGGGTAAATGCACTTGTAACAACCCCCTCGGATGCAACCCAGATGGAAAAGCGTGCTGCAGCTGAAACTGTGAAAAACCTTGGTGTTTCCACGGTTAATACCATCGAATGCTCCATGGCGGCGGCTATCGGTGCAGGCGTAAATGTTATGACACCTACAGGAAGCATGGTTGTGGATATTGGTGCAGGTGTAGCCGATGCATCGGTAATAGCCCTTGGCACAATTGCAACAGGAAGCTGTGTTAAAGTGGCAGGCGATGCTATGGATGCGGCAATTGTAGCATACGTTAAGAGAAAGTACAGCATCCTTATTGGTGAAAATACAGCCGAGAGGATGAAGATTGAATTAGGCTGTGCAGTACCCAAGGAGAAAAACGAGCTTAAAAAGTATAAGGGCAGAGACATTGCCTCGGGATTGCCTAAGGAGTTTGCAGTTTACAGCGAAGAAATCAGAGTGGTAATAAGTGACATACTCAAAAAAATCATTGATTCCGTTGTAATCACTCTGGAAAAAACGCCTCCCGAGCTTTTGAGCGATGTTATTGAATCTGGTATTATACTCACAGGCGGCTGCTCACAGATATACGGAATTGAGGAGCTCTTTACGAAAAAAACAGGCTTTAAAACAACTGTTGCCCAAGACCCTGCAATGTGCACGTTAAGGGGTGCGGAAAAGGTGTTTCTGGATAAAAAGCTGAGAAAGCTGGTTAAGAAAAACTGACGCTTGGTAAGCGATTGGATGTGAACATAAGTGCGAAAATTTTCAAAAAGTTTTATATAAAGGTTGCAACGGTAAGCGTGGCGGTGTTGTTGGTTATGGCTCTGTCAACCTTGTCAAAAGGTAAAGCCGATGTTGTAACAAATCTTGCAAACATAATAGTTCAGCCTGTTGAAAAATGCTTTTCCTTTGTATACGGAAAGGTGTCAAAAACGGTTGATTCCTTTGTACATGCAGGCAGCTATGCTGAGGAAAACGAGCTTTTAAAGGCAAGAATTGCAATCCTCGAGAGCGATTATGCGGATATCGATGCATATAAGGCGGAAAACGACAGGCTGCTTGCCCTTCTTGATATGAAAAGCTCGATGCCTCAGCTGAGCTTACAGGGGGCATCGGTAATTTCGATTGAGTCTGACAACTGGTACAACGTTATAACAATTGACAAAGGCACAGGCAGCGGTATAAAGGTAAATGATGTTGTAATGACTGCTCAGGGGCTTGTGGGAACCGTGTACGAGGTTGGGACAACCTGGGCAAAGGTGAGAGAGATTATCGATATTGAATCTTCCATAAGTGTTGTGTGTGCAAGAACAGGCGACAGAGGCGTTCTTGAAGGTAATTTCGAGCTGGCACAGGCGGGAAGATGCAAGCTTAACTATCTGCCCAAAAATGCAAAGGTGGTTATAGGTGACAGAATTGAAATTTCTGATACAGGAAGCATTTATCCCAAGGGCGTTTATATAGGTAAAATAGTTGAAATTTATGATGATGACGATGGATTGACACTTACTGCCATTGTTGAGAGCGAGGTTAATTTCAATTCGCTCAGCGAGGTGCTTGTAGGAAGCTGAAAAAGGAGGGGTTAAAGTGAGCAGACAATTTAAAACATGCATTATGATAGCTGTCATTTTACTGCAGATAACAATTCTGCCTCATTTTAAGCCTTTTGGTGTTATTCCCGACTATACATTTGTATTTGTTCTCACCATAGCTATTATTTGTGAAGACGCAGAGAGCGTTGTTTTTGCGGCTGTAAGCGGCTTTTTGCTGGATTTGTTAACAGGTGCACCTATTGGGGTTAATACTATGCTGTATATGTACATAAGCATAGGTGCTGTTGCAATTTCCGGAAAAATATATAATAAACGGCTGAGAGTTATGCTACCGGTGTGTTTTTTTGCAAGCTTTATCTATCAGCTTTTGTTTGGAATACTCAGCATGCTTTTACGCCGTGCATCCTTTTATCCCGGACAGATTTTTGAGGTAGTTCTGCCTGTTGCAGCAGTTAATTCGATAATATTTATGCCCATCTTTGTTATCCTTTCCAAGCTGCGTTTTGAGAAACGAAGAAAGGGGATAAAGTATGAACAGTAGATACAGAATTGTTTATGTGGTGCTTGCAATTATTATTGCACTCTTTACCTCAAGGCTTATATCCCTGCAGCTTGTCAATGGTAGCGAATACTTTGAGCAAAGCCAGAAAAGAACCACAAAAACAAAGGTTTCCGAGGCTCCCAGAGGAGATATTATAGACCGTTACGGCAGAGTAATGGTTACAAATAAAATGTCAAACTCACTTATCATCCGTAAAATAGGAGGGCAGGATGATGAAACTCTCAATGCGCTTATAAAGAAGATTTATATCCTTTGTGACGGTTATTCGCAGTATGTTTCAACGACCTTTCCCATAATACATGAAAACGGAACACTCAAGTTCTTTTTTGAAGAAAATGAAGCAGAACCGAGGAAGAAGGAGTTTACCTGGAAACAGAAATATTCCGTGCCCTTGGAGGCAACTGCAAACGAAGCATTGAAGTTATTTTCTGACAAATACTATGTTTCTGAACCGGACATGGGTTACAGATTGAAGATTACTGCAACCCGTTACGAAATGACTCTGCGTGATTTTTCATATACTACAGATTTTACCTTTGCAACCAACATCCCCATGGATATGATAACTGTTATTAAAGAGCAACAGGACGAGTTTTTGGGTGCAGATATAAAAACAACTGCAACACGAGACTATAAATACCCCTCTGTTGCAACTCATGTTCTTGGTAGAGTGGGTAAAATAAGTGCCGATGAGCTCGATGCTATGCGAGAGGACGGCTATAACATAAATTCGCTCGTGGGCAAACAGGGTATTGAAAAGTATGCCGAAAGCTATCTTCGGGGTATTGACGGTGTTTCGGGAGTTGAACAGACCAAAGACGGAAAAAAGCTTTCTGAAATTGTTATCGACGAGGCAATCCCCGGAAACAACGTAACCCTTACACTTGATGTGGATTTGCAGAAGGCGGCAGAGGAAGCTCTCTACGAAAATATTCTTGAAGTAAGCAGCACTGCGGCAAATGCATCCGAGGGAAGATATGCGGACTCGGGCTCAGTAGTGGTTGTTGATGTGAACACCGGCGAGGTACTTGCACTTGCATCGTATCCAACCTATGATGCAACATACTTCAATCAGAACTACTCTCAACTTTTGACAAACAATGCAAAGCCGCTTATAAACCGTGCAGTAGCAGGTGAATATTCTCCCGGCTCGACCTTTAAAATGCTTGTTGCAGCGGCAGCATTGGAGGAGGGTGTTATCACGCCTTCTGATATTATTGTAGATAAAGGTATATATACCTATTATAAAGACTATCAGCCCCGATGCTGGGCATACCGCCAGCACGGAACAGTTCACGGTGCAATTACCGTTACAGGTGCCTTGCGTGATTCCTGCAACTATTTCTTTTACGATGTGGGAAGAAGGCTGACTATTGAAAAAATTGACGAATATGCCGAAAAGTACGGCTTTGGGCAGATAACAGGCATTGAGATACCCTCTGAGGAGCATAAGGGTGTTGTTGCATCCCCCGAAAACCGTGAAAATAATAACGGAATATGGTATCCGGGTGATACAATGCAGGCTGCTATCGGTCAGTCGGATACATTGGTCACACCAATTCAGCTGGCAAGCTACGTTGCAACCATTGCGAACGGCGGCACACGCTATAAGCTTCACCTCATAAAGAGCATCGAGGACGACTCGGGGAAAATCCTGTTTGAAAGCGAGCCGGAAGTTTTAAACACAATAAAGCTTTCCGACGAAGCCTATGCGGCTATAACAAAAGGTATGAGGCTGGTGGTTACCGAAGGTACAGGCCAAGCGGCGTTTAAGGGCTGCAGTGTTCCGATTGCGGCAAAGTCAGGCTCAGCACAGACAGGCAGATATACAAACGGTATTTATGTGGCATATGCTCCTTATGACAATCCGCAGATTGCCGTTGCAGTTGTAATGGAAAAAACAGGCGGTGGCGGCGATGCTGCACCTGTTGTACGCAAGGTGATTGAAAAATACTTTGCAGGCGAGATTGAAGACGATGGCTTCAAAGCAAGAAATAAACTAATTGGTTAAGGTGTAATAATGAAAATTTCAATAAAAATGGAAAAGGACACTTTGGTGTTAAAGCTTGATAGCGAAAGAAGCTTTTTTGAGCAAAAGGCAGAAATAGAAAAGTATCTTATGAGCATGAAAAGCTTTCTTGCAAACGGTGATGTTAAATTTGCCTACGACGGAGCGGATTTAAGCTTTGACGAGGAGCTTGAGCTGTGTCGCATTGCTGACGAGGCTTTTTGCAAAGAGGTTAACTTTTGCCATCAAAAGAGACCGCCCCACGAAATTCTCAGGCATGTAATGAGCAACAACGAGCGTATTGTAAGGCGTTTCATAGGCACAGTCAAAGAAGGCGAAAGTATACAGTCAAACGGAGATTTGATAATAATCGGAGATGTAAATCCCACGGCACAGCTTAATGCCGCAGGTGATATATACGTAATCGGTAACCTGCGAGGCGTTGCACATGCAGGCTGCCAGGGTGACCTTAATTCGGTTGTATATGCCATGAAGATGAATCCTATCATGGTAAAAATAGGTGAGCTTATAGGGTTTAATCCTCAGATGTCACAGAGCAATGCAAATGGCATGGCAATGGTGGAAAACGGCGAAATTAAGGTTAAATTAGTTTAACACTGCAAAGGAGAAACTGTATGGGAGAGGCAATTGTTGTAACCAGCGGTAAAGGCGGAGTTGGCAAGTCAACTCTCAGTGCAAA
>JAFUJG010000303.1 GCA_017468215.1 Clostridia bacterium
CTTCTCGTTTGTCTTATCAAGGTCTACCACGATGCAGGTATTGATATATTTGAGCGTGGTTACAAAAAAGAACTGATAGATATGGATTACTACTACGATTACGTCATGGAGGCAATATCCAATGCAGCTCCAAAGACTATAAGCGACGAGCACATTTACAACAAATTCGGATATTCCGAGGATGACTGTGAGGTGTATGTCTGGGCTTACAGTTCTGATGAATTCGAGGAGTATTACCGTATAGCACGGAAACTGCACCGTCTTGAAGGTGCTAAAACAAAAGAGAATCCGTACATAAAGGGTATTGAGCGAAAGATGGAAGAAATGCGAGGCTTTTTCTCGTATAACTTCGACTATTTCATCGGTCATAAACGTAAGGGCGCAAGGCTTGAGCTTTTATGGGGTTACGACTTCGATTGCGAAATACCGATGTGTCTGTGGATAGTAAGAGTAATGACGCTTATGAAAAAAGAGCTTCCCATTCTCAAAGAGAAATACAGAAAGGCTCGCCGTGAAAAGCGTTGCCGTAAAGGAGGTCTTTGTCATGCGTCGTGAAGATGAGCTTGTTATCCGCATAAACAGTGAAGGAAAAATCTTCGTTGAAGACATCGAAGACGGAGTAAAAAAGTTTAAAACGGTAGAACCTGATGTGTTTTTGAAATGCGTCAAGGATTCCATAAGAACGGGACTTGTAACAAGCGGAATAATGCCCGAGGGCTCTTTCTTCTATGGTGCAGGCGACGGCGGAACTCAGAAGATATGTATTGAGTTTCCGAAAAGACGCTGTGACATAGTTTATGAAAAGACAGAGTATCACGACTTTCCGCTTCCAAGGTTAGTGTTCGGCTTTTTAATAAGCAAAGGCAAGATAACAAATGTAAATCTCGGAGTTGTGGATGAAGGATTGCTTACACCAAAAAGTAAGATGTACATATATCCTTTTTCCAATGTCAGCGGTTTCAGACTTTGCTGCGGCGGTAATAAGCTGCCCGAAATCAAATCGCTTCATCAGCTTATGGGAGTTATGCATTTCATTATGTCTATGCCAAATAATAACGACCACTACCGAAACGAGAGAACCAAGTTCGATGTGGAGCTTCGACAGCTTTTTGAAACGCTCAAAGATAAAGAACCAAAGGACTATTACACCGACGTTCTTATCGAAAGCGGTAAAACACTACAGGATTTTGTAAACAGTTAATATAGGAGGAACAAACCATGAGGGAAAACAAATACTTTGAAGAATTCGGAAAACCTTTTCCGGCATCGGATGTAAGCTGGAGATTACAGTATGTAAACGAACAGAGAATGCAAGGTATAGCGGTACCGTATCTTGACGCAAGAGCTGTTGCAGACAGACTTGATGAAGTAGTGGGACAGAATCGCTGGAAGGACAGTTATACCCCTTGGCACGAAAGCGTGTCGGGTAAGAAAACTAAGTCCTCACAGCTCTGTACCATTTCCATCTACGACGATGAGCTGGGACAGTGGATCGACAAGACAGACGGTGCTGAGGACAGTGACATTGAAGCCGTCAAAGGTGGATTATCAGATGCCTTTAAGCGTGCGGCGGTAAAATGGAATATCGGCAGGTATCTTTACAGCTTTAACACTGTATGGGTAGCAGCCGAAGCAAGGGGCAACAGTTACGTTATCCCCGAATCCGAAAACGCAAAGCTTGAAAAGGCATACAACGATACCGTTGCGAGAATGTTCGGTACACCTGCTCCAAAGCAGACAACCGATGCACCGAAAGGAACAACAACCACAACACCTCCACCGGCACAGAAGAATAATGCGGGTTCAAATGTAACTCCGCCTCCTGCACCTGCAATTACACAACCTCAGAACAACGGTGATGAAAATGCCGATGTATACGAGGTTCGTAAGATAAACGTGCAGAACAATCAGAGTTCTATGCTTTTGTTCGGTAAGGGCAAACAGTTCCAGGCATTTATGCAGGGAGCTGATGAACGCTTGAAGGTGGGAACGAGAATTAAGAACGTAAACGCAGGCAGAGGTCAGAACTCTTACGGCACATACGCTATTCTCAATTCCTACGACATTGCGGCATAAGTGAGGTGCGGTTATGAAAAGGATAAATAAATTCCACATCATAAACATCAAAATGGAAGGCTTCAAGAAGTTCAAGGAACCCTACAGCATTGAGTTTGATCGCTTCACCTGTATATCGGGCGGAAATGGTCAAGGTAAGAGTACCATCGCTGATGCGATTAGCTACGCTTTCTGTGGCACACCCTTCTGGGGAGAAAAGAGCTGTGACAGGCTTCTCAACGCCGAAAGCCGTGAAATGTGCGTAGAAGTGCAGTTCGTTGATGAAAACGGCGAGATACATACTCTTTCAAGAAGACGAAACGGCAGTAATACAACCATTGTATTTGACACAATGAACTTGCGTCAGACAGATGTTGTAGAACTGTTTGCTGAAAGGGATATATTCCTTTCGCTTTTTAACCCCATATACTTCATTGAAAAAATCGCTGAGGACGGCAGAGAGTTTTTACA
>JAFUJG010000304.1 GCA_017468215.1 Clostridia bacterium
AAAAAAAGGCTGTTGAAAAAGCAAAGAAAGATTTAAGTGACGAATATTATTTTGCACTCTTTCTTCAGTACCAGTTTAACAAGCAGTACACCCAAATGAAAAAGAAGGTTAACGCTCTGGGAGTGTCTATCATAGGAGATATGCCTATTTATCTGGCACACGACTCTGCTGATGTATGGGCAAACAAGAGCCTTTTCTCCCTGGACGAAAAAACCTGTGCTCTCCGCAGTGTAGCAGGCGTTCCTCCGGACTATTTCTCCGCAGAGGGTCAGCTTTGGGGTAACCCCCTCTACAACTGGGATGAAATGAAAAAGGATGGCTACAACTGGTGGATAAAGAGAGCAGGCTATGCATTTTCTCTTTATGATGCTGTACGTATTGACCACTTCCGTGCCTTTTCTGCTTTCTGGTCTGTTCCCGCAGGGGAAAAAGCAACAAAGGGCAAATGGATAAAAGGCCCCGGAATGGACTTTTTCAATGCCCTCAGGGAAAAGTATCCCACAAGCCCCATTATTGCCGAGGACCTTGGCGATATTGACGACGACGTAAGGCAGCTTGTTAAGGATTCGGGCTTCCCGGGCATGGGCGTAATGCAGTTTGCATTTCTCTCCGACGGTGATAATACACATCTTCCCTATAACTATTCAACCTCCACCGTGGCATATACGGGCACTCACGATAATAACACAATTTTAGGCTGGCTATGGGAGGCTGATGACGCCTCCAGAAAGCGTATCTGCAACTACTGCAACTTCAGCGGTGACTGGGGGCAGGGCGGCTACAACGCTCCGTGTATTCAGGCAATAATCCGCACCTTGTTTGAATCAAGTGCTCTTATCGCCATTGTTCCCATCCAGGATTTGTGTGGCTTTGGTGCAGACACTCGTATGAACACTCCCGGTAAAGCCGACGGAAACTGGGCGTTCAGAATAACAAAGGAAAGTCTTGACGGCATTAATAAGGACTTTTTCAGAACACTTTCCAATACATACTACAGAAACAATAACCTTGTATAATATAAAAAAACGGAATTGCTTTGCAATTCCGTTTTTTGTTACATTAATTCGCTTACCAATTGAGCAAACTCAACCGCATTTTCAACAGGCATGTCCGCAATCAGAAGTGCCTGAGTATAAAGTATTTTACCAATCTTTGCTGCCCTGTCCTTATCCTCTGCGTAAGCCTTTTTCAACGCTTCAAAGGCATGGTGCTCACCGTTCAGTTCAAGAACACGTCTTGCCTTGATAGCGTTTTCAGCTTCGCCGGGAAGGCTCTTGAAATACTTTTCCATTTCAAGGGTAATCTCGCCTTCGCTGGAAAGGCACACAGGATGGCTCTTAAGCTTGTGAGAAATACGTACAAATTCAACCGCACCGCCAAGGGCTTCCTTTACAAAATCCAAAAGTGGCTTGTTTTCTTCTTCGGTTTTTTCCGTAGCTTCCTTTTCTGCATCGGTCTCCAAACCAAGGTCCTTGTCGTTTATGTTCTTAAATTCCTTTTCCTTAAAGGTGCCAAGCATATTAACAACAAATTCGTCCACATCGTCAGTAAGATACAGTATGCCGTAGCCCTTGTCCTTAACGGTTTCGCTCTGGGGCAATGCATCAATTTTTGCAATGCTTTCGCCACGAGCATAATAGATATACTTCTGCCCTTCGGGCATTGAGGAAACATATTCCTCCAGACTTACAAGGGAGCCTGTCAGCGAGGAATAATACAAAAGAAGGTCTGTTAAGGTGTCCTTATGCACGCCGTAGTCAGACACAACACCGTACTTAAGCTGCAAGCCGAACTCTCTGAAAAAGCCTTCGTACTTTTCTCTTTCGCTTGTCATAAGCTTTTTCAATTCGCTCTTAATTTTCTTTTCAAGATTGTTTGCAATCTGCTTAAGCTGACGGTCGTGCTGTAATATCTCACGTGAAATGTTTAAGGAAAGGTTGTCCGAATCAACAACGCCCTTTACAAAGCGGAAGTGCTCGGGAAGCAGTTCCTCGCAGCGTTCCATAATCATTACCGAGGAGGTATACAGGCTTAAACCCTTCTGATATTCCTTAGTGTAATAGGTCATGGGAGCCTTTGAGGGTATGAAAAGCATTGCCTTGTAGTTAAGTGAGCCTTCGGCGTTTATCCTTATAACCTTACAGGGGTCCTCTAAGTCGTAGAAGTTTTCCTTATAAAAGCTGTTGCACTCCTCGTCTGTAACCTCTCCTTTGCTTCTCTGCCAGATAGGCACCATGCTGTTAAGGGTTACCTCGTCAATATACTTGTCCTCTGTGCCTTCCTTTGTTTTTTCTTCCATCATAACAATAGGATAGCGTACATAGTCGGAATATTTTTTAACAATGCTCTTTATGCGGTAATCTCTCAAAAACTCGTCATAAACCTCGTCAGAGTTGTTTTCCTTAATATGCATAACAATCTCTGTGCCCACATCATTTTTTACGGTTTCACGTATTGTGTAGCCGTCAACACCTGTGCTTTCCCACACAAATGCCTCGTCGCTCTTGTAGCTGCGTGTTGTAACAGTAACCTTGTCAGCAACCATAAAGGCACTGTAAAAGCCTACACCGAACTGACCGATAATATCAATTTCCTTTTCTGCCTTTTCCTCGGCGGAGATGTTTTCCTTAAAGTTTAATGAACCGCTTTTTGCAATGGTACCCAGGTTTTCCTCGAGCTCCTCACGTGTCATACCGATACCGTTGTCGGAAACAGTAATGGTGCGGCGTTCCTTGTCAATGTCAATTCTTA
>JAFUJG010000305.1 GCA_017468215.1 Clostridia bacterium
ATAAGACCCATGGGACCCTTATTTGGCACATTTACGCCTTCGTACAAAATTTGTGCGGCGCTCATTGTCCTTTGTGAGGTAAAGCCTATTTTACGGCTTGCATCCTGCAAAAGAGTGCTTGTTGTAAAGGGCGGAAGGGGATGTTTTTTCTTTTCGGAATAAACAGCCTTTTTAACCTTATAGTCACCCTTTGAAGCCATAGCGAGGATTTTTTCGGCATCCTCACGGTTACCAATTTCCTTTTTCTTGCCGCCTACACCCCAGTAGCGAGCCTCGAAGGGGTGCTTACCCTTTTCGTCGGTAAGTGTTGCGGTAATTGACCAGTATTCCTTGGGGATAAAGTTTTCAATTTCCTTTTCCCTGTCTACAATCATTTTTGTAACGGCGCTCTGCACTCTGCCTGCAGAAAGACCTCTTTTAACCTTTTTCCACAAAAGGGGGCTGATTTTGTAGCCCACAATACGGTCAAGCACACGTCTTGCCTGCTGTGAATTAACAAGGTCGGTGTCTATGCTGCGGGGATTTTTAAGCGACTGAACAACCGCATTTTTAGTTACTTCGTTAAATGTTATACGGCACTTTGACTTTTCGTCAAGCTCAAGCATCTGTGCCAGATGCCAGCTTATAGCCTCACCTTCACGGTCAGGGTCGGCTGCCAGATAAATTTTGTCGGCACTTTTTGCCGCTTTTTTCATTTTTGCAATAAGGTCGCCCTTGCCTCGTATGGTGATGTATTTAGGCTCAAAATTGTCCTCTACATCAACGCCCAGGGTGCTTTTGGGCAAATCCCTTACATGACCTACAGATGCCATTACCGTATAGTTTTTGCCCAAATATTTATTTATGCTTTTCGCCTTTGCCGGCGACTCAACTATAACAAGACATTTAGCCATTTTCATTATCCCTTCTGTCAGTTCAATTTGTATCGATTGTTAAAAGCAAGCTTTATTATGCCCTTAATTTCCATAATTGTCAAGAGCGAAGTTAATTTCTTTGCTTCCAGATTGGTAAAATCCATAATTTCCTCATAGGTAGATTTCCCCGTTTTTAAGGCGTTTACTACCATGTTTTCATAAGGTGAAAGACAGCTTTCATTTTCTTTGGGTGCAGCTGCTCTTTGGTTAAATACGGGCGTATGCCTTACTCCCTCGGGTTCAAAGCCCTGTGCGGCTCTGAACTTTTCGGGTACTCGTTCCATCATTTCGTACAGAATATCCCGTCCGCTTGTTGCCATAAGAGCACCGTCACGCAAGAGAGCATTTGTACCTACGCTGTTGGGGCTGTCGATATTGCCGGGCACTGCAAAAACGCTTTTGCCCTGCTCAGCTCCGTAAGATGCCGAAATAAGTGCACCGCTTTTTTCGGCGGCTTCCACAATGGTAACGCTTTCGCTTATGGCGGTCATTATCCTGTTACGGACAGGAAAGTTCCTGCCCAAGGGACCCATCCCCATTGGAAATTCTGACACGATTAAGCCGCCCTTTTCACACATTGTGTAAAACAGCTCTGCGTTTTCGGGCGGGTAGTCAACATCTATGCCTGTGCCTGCAACCACAATAATGTTGCCCTTGTGCCTGAGTGCACCTCGTATGGCAGCGGCATCAATACCCCTTGCACCGCCTGTAACAATGCATACGTTGCTTGCCGCCAGAGTGTGAGCAAAGTCTGCCGCAGTGTTAAGTCCGTAGGGGGTTGCTTCCCTGCTGCCTACAATTGCCGCCTTTAAAGGGTGAGCTAAAAGATTTAGATTTCCCCTTACAAATAAATATGGCGGAGGATATGCAATATTCCTTAATTCCTCAGGATAAACCTCGTCAAGATATGTAATAAAGCTGTAGCCCTTTAAAAGGGCTCTCTCCAGATTGTCCATAAGGCTTAATGCCTCAGGGCTTGTCATATCCACACTTTTTCGTTTGCTCTCAAAATTTTTGGCAGCCTCACGCATCTTTTTACAGGTTTTGTTTTTGGTAGCAAGCAGTATCCACTGAACACGTCTTTCCATTTTTATCAGCCCTTCTTATAGGTTTCGTTCTGCCTTACAAATTCGTACATCATAACAGCTGCGGCTGTGGATGCGTTAAGGCTTTCTGCTCCGCCTAACATGGGTATGGTAACGGTAGTGTCGCATCTTTTTACGGTTTCGGCTGTAAGGCCGTTGCCCTCGTTACCTATAAATACGGCACAGCTGCCCTTCATATCAGCATCAAAAAGCGGCACGGACTTGTCTGTAAGTGCACCTGCAACCGATTTTATTTTGTTGCTCTTTAAAAAACCGAACACGGAGTCGATATTTTTGCCCTGTATAACCTTTACGGAAAAAAGAGAGCTCATAATGCTGCGTGTAACCTTGGGATTGTACACATCCACACAGCCCTTTGCCATAATAACCGCCTTTGCACCTGCCGCATCGGCACTGCGTATTATGGTGCCTGCATTACCCGGGTCCTGGAGATTTTCGCACACAACGATAAGGCTGTCATTTTCAAGCTCAATGTCGGAAAAATTAATTTCCTCCATACGGCATATTGCCATAATTCCCTGGGGGGTTACGGTGTCGGAAACGTAGTCAAAAATTTTAGGTGCAAGGTTGTACATTTTGTGCTTTTTTAAAGCTGTAAGGTCATAGCTGCACTTATCGCTCACCAGCAAAAATTCAATCTTAGCACCTTTACAGGATGCGTCACGCACATTGCGGTAGCCTTCAATTATGAACATGCCTTCCTTGTCACGCCCTTGCTTTGTGCAAAGGCTCTTTGCCAGCTTGACATATTTATTGTCTCTGCTTGTAATTAACTGTTCCATAGGAATATTCTCCTTTGTATAATGAAGCGATGTTCGGGCTGATTGAGTTCAGATGCAGAATGAAGCAAACTCACTCGGGTGCAATTTGCATCCGAGCATTGCCCGAAGCTGTACGCTGTACTGCGAGGGTGAGTTTGGTTTATAGCTCAAAAGCATATATTGTAAAAGAAATCCGCAACAAGTTGCGGATTTCTACTTTTAACAAACATATTATCAGTTTAATATGTTATTTTTCGTTTTCGCTTTTGAGCGTTCTGCGCTGAAGGCAATAGTCCGAATTAGAGAGCAGCCTTAGCTGTTTCAACAAGCTTTGTGAAAGCAGCAGCATCGTTGATAGCGATTTCGGAAAGCATCTTTCTGTTGATGTCAACATTAGCCTTCTTTAAGCCGTTCATGAATCTGGAATAGTTGATTCCGTTCATCTTGCATGCAGCGCTGATTCTTGTAATCCA
>JAFUJG010000306.1 GCA_017468215.1 Clostridia bacterium
AGTATGAGCCTTAAGGATGTTAAGGAATACGAAGAAGTATAAAGGGCGTGCAGTGCACGCAACGGAAAGGAAGATTTATATGCTTTTTTGGAAAAAGAAAAAGGAAGAAGCCGAAGAAATTATTGAGGAAATAAAAGAGGAGGTTTCCGAGGCTATAGAAGAAATTAAAGAAGACGCAGCAGAGGTAATTGAGGATATTAAAGAAGAAATTGCCGAAGCTGTGGAAAAGGCAAATCGGGAAGTATCCGAGGAAGATAACCAAGAGGAAGAAGCTGCAGAAAAGAAAGGCTTTTTTGCCCGCCTTCGTGACGGCCTGGGAAAAACCCGCAGCTCAATCTCTGACAAGGTAAACGAGGTTTTCAAAGCCTTTAAAAAGATTGATGAGGAATTTTATGAGGAGCTTGAGGAGGCTCTTATCCTGGCAGATATCGGCATGAGCACAAGTATGCAGATTGTTGAAAAGCTCCGTGAAAGAGTAAAGGAAAAAAAGCTCACCGAGGAAGATGAGGTTAAAAAAGAGCTTCGTGATATCGTTGCCGAAATTTTAACTTGTGAGGATTCGGCTCTTAAGCTGGATACAACACCTACTGTTATATTGGTAATAGGCGTAAACGGTGTAGGTAAAACAACAACCATAGGCAAGCTTGCTTCCCGCCTTAAGCGAGAAGGCAAGGAGGTTGTGCTTGCTGCTGCGGACACCTTCCGTGCGGCTGCTGCAGACCAGCTGGAGATTTGGGCAGAAAGAAACGATGTAAGAATAGTACGCTTACAAGAGGGTGCGGACCCTGCCGCAGTTATATTTGATGGCTGTGTAAGTACACGCAGCAAAGGTGCAGATGTTTTAATCTGCGACACTGCAGGCAGACTGCATAACAAGAAAAACCTTATGGATGAGCTGGGCAAAATTTACCGTGTTATTGAGCGTGAACTGCCCGGTGCACGAAAGGAAGTTTTACTTGTTCTGGATGCCACAACAGGTCAGAACGCTGTTAATCAGGCAGAGGAGTTTAACAACGCTGCACAGATAACAGGTATAGTACTGACAAAGCTTGACGGCACAGCCAAGGGCGGTATTGTAATAACCATCCGTGAAAAGCTGGGTATCCCTGTTAAGTTTGTGGGTGTAGGCGAAGGTATTGATGACCTGCAGCCCTTTAATGCACAGGATTTTGCAGATGCATTATTCTATTAATGCTCGTTAAAAGAAATGAGGAATGAAAAATTGAAAAAGAAATGGTGGATAATATCACTTGGGGCAATTGCGGCAGTATTGCTTGTTGCCATGTGCGTATTTTTCGGCTATTACACAGAGTATCTTGAGGTTAAGGAAATAGGTGCGGAATATACCTGCGTGTTCTTCCGTGACATTTTTGCAAGGCTTGAAATGTTCGGCATACTTTTTGCACTTATTTTTGCGGTAGCAACCGTAAACTTATTGTTTGTGCGTAAAAACGCCTTAAGGGTAAACGAGAGTGTTCCGTTTTTCTTAAAGAGGAAGTTTGTGTACACAGAAGGCTTATTGCTTGCCCTTTTAGGTGCACTTACATTTTCCGAAGGTCTTTACAGGAAGTTTTTAATGTTTTCAAACTCCTACACGGCGGGGATTACGGACCCTGTATTCAACCTTGATTTAAGCTATTATTTCTTCAATCGTTCTTTTTTGCAAAGTGCGGCGGATGCTGTTATCGGAATACTGATTTTCGGTCTTATAATGAATGGTTTTCTGTATTTTGCCATTTTAGCTCACGGAGATAAGAGCAATATTAAAAAAACCGTTAAGGACAGCGGTGTTTTCATGCATCTGGCAGTAAATGCAATCATACTGTGCGTTGTGTTTGGCTTTACCTACTATTTTAAGGCACAGGGTCTTTTGCTTGACCAGACACACACCTTTGCAGGTGCAAGCTATACCGATGTGAAAATTACCCTTCCCTTTTACACCATGGCACCGTATATTTTGTTTGTAATCGCTGCACTTGCGGCACTGTTCCTTTTTAAAAAGAGGTTTGTGGCAACGGTTATTACCGTTATGGTGTTCCCGGTTTTGTCAATAGGTGTAAACCTTTGTGCAAACGTGGTTGACTATCTCCATGTACGCCCCAACGAAACAACCCTTGAAGCACCCTATATAAAGCACAATATCGAATATACAAAAATAGGCTTTAAGCTGGATAACGTAACAGAGCGAACCTTCCCTGCAGAGGAAAACCTTACAAGAGAAATCCTTGAGGAAAAAAGTGATATTGTAAACAACATACGTATTACTGACCCTCAGGCCACAAACGAGGTTTTAAACTCCACCAGCAGTATCCGAAACTATTATGTATTCAACGACTCGGATATTGTGGAATATCCCATCAGCGGAAAAAACACTGCGGTTAATATTGCGGCAAGAGAAATTGACACAACAAAGCTGGACACAAATGCAAACAA
>JAFUJG010000307.1 GCA_017468215.1 Clostridia bacterium
GGCGAATTTAATACATATACCTTAGTAAGAGATTAAAACCCTATCCTAATAGTGTTACAATAATTGTATATAGATATGTTTTGCTACGCAAAACGAAATAAAGGAGGAAAAACATGAAAAAAGCTTTAGCAAGCCTACTTTGCTTGTGTATGGGGTTATCCTGTATACCTTCAATTGCAAAGGAGAGTGAAAAGGCATTGTACATTAATTTTGATGACGAGCTTACATACGAGAGTTACCGTCTTACATATTTTGACGAGGGCGTTAAGGGCAAGTGTGTGTGGTTTAACGGCGGCACAAGCTATGTAAAAATGCCCGACGATATAAATGCGGGCGTTACTGATTACACCTTCTCGGCATGGCTTAACATGACAGGTCTGGAGAAGGGCTGGCAGAGGATTTTTGACTTTGGTTCCGGAACGGATAATTACGTGTATTTTGGTATACCCTCCAACACTAAAAACTTGCGTGTTGCCTACAAAATAAACGGCAGCGACGAATGGAATGTTGACGCAGAAAACGTCACAAAGCTTAATGAGTGGATGCACGTTGCAGTTGTGCAAAAGGGTAAACTCGTTAAGATTTATGTCGACGGTGAAGTTAAGGCAGAGGCAGAGTGCGAATATACCCTCTCCGATTTAGTTGCAACCAGGTCAAACTACATCGGCAAGAGCCAGTTTACAGCTGACCCTCGTCTCAACGCTTATGCCGACGAAATCACCTTTGTTAATAAGGCGATAACCGCAGACGAAATCAAAAAAATGGCAACCAAAAAGACCCGGGCTCACACAAAGGCTGATTATGAAGCCGCATTAAAAATCGAAAACGGCGACAGTGTCAAGGGCAACATTACCCTTCCCGATAATGTTTTCGTCAAAAAACTGGAATGGAAGTCTGATAATGAGGAGGTTATCTCCACAAAGGATATCCCTAACGGTGATTACACAATCCCCAAGGGCAAGGTCACAAGAGGTGACGAGGATATACAGGTTGAGTTAACCGCAACTGTTGATTTGGGCATGTTAAAATACAGCTTTTCGCAAACTGTTACCGTGCTTAAAAAGCCCGAAAGTGTTGGCGAAACCGTAGGCTATCTGTATGTTTATTTCCGTGGCTTTGTTAACGGCAGTGACGAGCATTTGTCAATACATATTGCCGCAAGCGAGGACGGCTACAACTGGTTTGACTTAAACGAAAACAAGCCTATACTTGAAAGTCGGATGGGCACATATGAGCTTCGTGACCCTTACTTATTAAGAAGTGTTGAGGGCGACAGGTTTTACCTTATTGCAACTGATTTAAACACCAAAGACGGTCAGGGCTGGGGTCCCTGGAGCATGGCAGGCAGTAAGTATTTAATGGTGTGGGAAAGCGAGGACTTAATCAACTGGTCCGAGCAGCGTATGGTTAAATTTGCAAATGATGATATCGGCTGTGCATGGGCGCCCGAGGCTATATGGGACCCCGACACAGAGGAATACCTTGTGTATGCATCCGGTAAAGATTTAACCTTGGACACCCCCGGCGACACAGTTTACGTTGCCAGAACACGTGATTTCCGCACTTTTACAGAGCCGGAGTATTTTGTTGCACCTGTTAACGACAAGGGCGAGAGGATATGGGAGATTGACTCCAACATTATCCACTCAAATGACGTTAAGTTTTATCATTTTTACAAGCAGTCTGGTCATATCGTAATGATGGTAAGTGACCATGCGTCAGGTCCATATGAATATATTAACGAGTTCCCTCGTCCTGCAGGGGAAGGTCCAGGTAGTTTCCTTGTTAAGGGCACAGACGATACCTATGCACTTATGGTTGACGACTATTCTGTGTACGTACCTTATTTAA
>JAFUJG010000308.1 GCA_017468215.1 Clostridia bacterium
TCATCTGCATAAAGTTATATCTGTTTTCGCCAACAGTTACATAGCATTCTGCAAGTGATGCAGATACGGCATCGCTGCCCTTCATAGTTATTGTTGCCACAGTAATCCTCCTTTTACTCTACCTCGGTTGTGATATAAAGCTGGCTCATGGAATTAATCGGGCATATAACTCCCGAAATAATAACACTTGTCTTTGTGCTGCCCTTTTCAACCACAACGTCCTCATCCTTGAAATTTTCTATAGCACGCATTCTCTGCAAGCTCTTTCTGTGCTCAACAATGTCGTTCCATAAGGACAGTCTGCCTGCCTCATCGTTAGGCACACAGCCCAAGTATTTTGTCTTAAAGAGGGTTGCATCGTCGTAGGCAATCTGGTCCACAATTCTTACGGTCTGGTTTTCACAAAAGACCTCTCCAAGCTCCGCAGTTGTATTTACAAGTGAGTTTATATCGCTTAAAACTCTGTACTCGCCGTCCACAGCATGAAGCATAAACCTGCCCTTGGCAATGCCCTCCTCAAGCTGGCTCTGGGTATACTTTGAAACAATTTCAAAGCATCCGTCATAAACACGGTTTGTAAGGCTTTTGTTTATGGCACAGCCTGCTGTTGCACCTGCCACAAACCACACAAGTGATTCCTCGCCGAAGTTATCATCCTTAACCTGGGTGTCAACATTGATAACACCAATATCGTCTGCCTCGCACTTATAAAGCACGCTCTGGAACTTAATGCCTCTTTCCTCTCTCATACGCTTTGTATATGCCGCCACAAGAGAGTTTACGGCATCGTCTGTAGTTGCAACTGCAAGGGTGTTGAACCTTACGCTTTCGCTTGCATCCAAAAACTTCTGGTAATCCTCCCCTGTAACGGTGGCATCTGTGCCGCCTGTCATATTTAAGCTGCCTGCTACAGCTAAAGCTGCTGTTTTATCCCAGATGATAAAATCGTTATCATCAAGGTCAGCCATAGCCTTTACCTTCTGCAAATCCTTCTTAATGCCCTTGTAGTAGGTGGTTACATCAAAATAAGCTTCGTCGTCAAGGTTTTTTGCTATCCTGATTTTTATATCATTACCGCATACACCGCTGTAGCGGGCAGTGCCGAAGGTATTTGCTGCCTTTGTGCCCTCGCCTAAGCGATATACATACACAAGCGATGCATTCATGAACAAATCACGAAGCTGCTTCATTTTGTTGTGTGTATAGCCGTAGCCGAAATGCTTTGTGCTGTTTGTCATAAACTCCTCTGCCGTAACGGCAAACATTTCGCCCTCAGCACCCCAGCTGAGAGGCAAGCTGACAGCACATACACCTCTGTCGCCCACAGTGTGGGAAACAGAGCTGCTGGAAATAAAGTTTATATATGTACCGGGCAACACCTTGTTATAAGAGGTGAAACCGCCTCCGCCCAATGCCATATCATACACATCCTTTCATAAACCTATCAATAATCTCCCAAACTTCCTCCACCGTGTAAAGCACTCCATCCTCCAAAAGTGCCTCCACAGCGTCACGTCTTGTTTTAAATTTTTCCGACTGCTTTATGTCATCCTTTGTATAAAGGCTTTCATCCATTGCCATACTCCCTCTTTTCCAATTCCAGCATCATGTCCGTATCTGTGCTTCCTATATTGGGCCATATGTCGTAGGTTGCATTTATCACAAACCGACCGTCCTGCCATTTGCCCGAAATACGCCGTCCGTTAAGCTGCTGCTTGCCTGCATAAACAACCCTTAATGCATGAAAAAGCACCGCTGTAATACTGTCTGTTTCCTGCTTTTTTGTATCGCTGTCATTTTCACATATTACAGCAAGCTCTGCCCTGATGAAAAATTGGTTGTTGAGCATATCCACTCTTTGGGCGTCTTTACACTCCACAAAAAAGCATGGGAGCTTTGCCCCCTGGTGCACATTTTCGGTATAAATCTCATACTCAGGCGGCACTACGGCACGTATTGCAGCTGCTATTGAGCGAACAACCTCATCAATCATACTCTCACGCCCCTTTTCTAAGCATAGTTTTTTAAAAGCTCAAGCATAACCTCGTTATGGGAAGTGTAAAAGCTTACATAACCGCTTTTCCCGAAAACCGTTTTTCTGCCGTTTCTTACAACCTCAACACGGCTTCCCGGCTCAATTACATATTCGGGCGGCACAAAAAGCTTTACCTTTTTGCTCACCTTAAGAAGATTGTTTCTTTCGCTTGCACTGTTTTCCCCGAAAAGGTAAGCCTTTGCAGAAATACGGCAGGGGATGCTTTTGTATTTCAAAGCTTCTTCAAACTGAGTTCTGCCCTCACGTGTAACGGGCTTTTTTTCGTAAACATTGCACACGTCCGTATACAAGGGCTTTATGGCTTTTTTAATTTTTTCTACCATTTCAGCCTCCTGAAGGATGTCATTTCCTCTCTGGCACGGGCAAAAATTTCGTCCACCCTTTCGCCTGTACCCTCATCCGAAAAGCTTACGGATACATCCCCCTCGCTTACGCTCTTAACATCATCCTCAGGGCACCTTGCGGCAAGGAGGTATTCTCCCGCCGCCATGTCAAGTGCCGTAAAGATGAGCTCAATAGGAACGCTTTCGCAGTTACAATAATTCATAATGGTCTGCTCCGCACGTTCAATACATCTAAGGAGCATTTCTTCCTCGTTTTCCTCACTTTCGAAGCCCAAATCAGAAAGATGCTCCCGAAGCTGCTCAATCCCTATCATTTTATCGCCCCTTACGCAACCGCAAGATTTGTAATAGAGCCGTGTAAAAATGCAGGACCATGTGCAAGACCAATCTGAGAGTAAATCTGAATCATGTCAGATGCACCTGTCTTGGCAAGCTGTTCCTCGAA
>JAFUJG010000309.1 GCA_017468215.1 Clostridia bacterium
AGGAGGCTTTCAAATGGAATTTGATGACAGAATGATTTCACCTCATATGCTCCAGGGTGATGAGATGGAAACCGGTATCCGTCCTAAAACCATGGACGAATATGTAGGTCAGGACAAGGTAAAAAAGAACCTTGAAATTTATATTGCTGCAGCACGTGAACGCCACGAAGCTCTCGACCATACGCTTTTATACGGACCTCCAGGGCTTGGTAAAACAACTCTTGCGGGTATCATCGCCAATGAAATGGGCGTTAATATTAAGATTACAAGCGGTCCCGCCATAGAGAAGCCAATGGATATGGCTGCAATTCTTACAAATCTCGGACCACAGGATGTTTTATTTATCGATGAAATCCACCGTTTGTCAAGAACTGTTGAAGAAATTCTCTATTCAGCAATGGAAGATTATGCTCTTGACATAATTGTGGGCAAAGGCCCCAGTGCACAAAGCGTAAGACTTAGTCTTCAGCCTTTTACATTAGTGGGTGCGACAACACGTGCAGGTCTTTTATCTGCACCTTTAAGAGACAGATTTGGTGTTATTGAACGTCTGGAGCTTTATACCACCCAGGACCTTACACGTATTATAAAAAGAAGCAGTATGATTCTCGGATTTGAGATTTCTGACGAAGGTGCTGCCGAAATAGCATCACGTTCACGAGGCACTCCTAGAATAGCAAACCGTCTGTTAAAAAGAGTGCGTGACTACGCCCAGGTTCACGGCGAGAAGGTGATTTCAAAGAAAAGTGCCGACGAAGCTCTTAATCTGCTGGAAGTAGACAATCTTGGTCTAGATGCTGTTGATAAAAAGATGATGACATCAATCATGCTTCATTTTAACGGAGGTCCTGTTGGTCTGGATACCTTAGCAGCAACAATCGGCGAGGACAGCAGAACAATCGAAGATATGTACGAGCCTTTCCTTTTGCAACTGGGATTTCTTAACCGAACACCCAGAGGCAGGGTTGCGACACGTGCAGCTTATGAGCATTATGGAATTACACCAAACGACAAGCAAACTTCCTTTTGTTAAAATTGTGTGACGATTTGACTTATCGGGAAGGAAAATATCATTTTATATCGAATAATACCACGGAGGTGATTATATGCGAAAGGCAGCAGCCCTTTTAATGACTGCTGTATTACTTCTTTTAATGGTTATACCGGCAAATGCATTTACGATTATTTACGACGGAAAAGTTGAGGATTATCCCTGGGACCCCATTGTGTTGGTAGTTGACGGACACACTGTGGAAACAAAGGAAATGCCTCCGATTATTCTGAACGGACGAACCATGGTTCCCGCACGAGAATTTTTTGAAGAATTAGGTGCTGAGGTTACTTGGGACAACAACGCAAAGAGAGTTATTATTGAATATGGCGATGAGAGAATTATTCTGACAATTAATTCGAGAACAGTGTATATTGGGACAAACTCGGCCTCTATTTCACCGTCTGACCCGCCGCCAAAGATAATTAACGATAAAACAATGATTCCGGTGCGTTTTGTTGCCGAGGAGTTTGGTTTTAAAGTAGAATGGTTGAACGAAACACGAACTGTAAAAATTACATCACCTGACGCTGAGGATATAAGGCTGACGAATGTTGTCTTTTCTTCGGAGGATGACACAGATACTATTTTTATAGCACTTGACGAATTTGTAAACCCTAACATTTTCCGTATGCAGAACCCTGACAGACTTGTAATTGATGTATACGGCACAAAATCAACAATTAAAGACGCAAACGTTGACGTTGATGGACAGGCGGTTGACACATTACGCTACAGCCAGCATCCTGACCGTTTTCGTGTAGTGGCAGATTTGCAGACAGATGCCGACTATGAGGTTTTTAAACTTAAGAACGGCATCGAAATTTCAATTATACGAACAGGCGAGTATGAAGATTCTACCCAGCCGCCGGAGGAGGATTTTACCCAAGGTGATGACGGAAGATTGATTGTTGTTGTAGATGCAGGTCACGGCGGAACAGACCCGGGTGCAACATATCCTCCCGGCGTAGATGACCCGCAGGTTAAGGAAAAAGATATAACACTTGATATTGCTCTTAAAATCCAAGAAAATTTAGAAAAAGCAGGTATTGAAGTTATCATGACTCGTGACAAAGATACGTATCCGACTCTTAAGGAGCGTGTTGAAATAGCAAACAATTCAAATGCAGACCTTTTTGTTTCAGTTCATATCAATGCAATGGACAACAAGGACGAAATTGACGGAGCGCAGGTTTATTATCACGAAAGCTCAACCGAAGGAAAACGCCTGGCATCAATTGTATACAGAAACATTATTGATTACACCAATCTGACAGAAAGAGGCGTTCAGAACGGCTCATCCTTCTATGTGCTCAAACATACTAAAATGCCCGCTATATTGACCGAAGGCGGCTTTATAACCAATGAGAAAGACAGGAATTACCTCATGACGGAAAAGGGCAGACAAGCCATGGCAGATGCTATTTCTGACGGTGTATTGGAGGCGTTGGGTGTTTTATGAGAGTGATTGTTGATGCAGACGCTTGTCCGGTAAAGGAAATAATTGTCCGTGTTTGCAGAGAGTATAACATAGAAGTGGTCATGGTTATTGATACAAGTCATATTTTAAAGAGTGATTATGCAAAAATTATAACTGTAGACAAAGGCTCAGACAGTGCCGATATTTATCTTATTAATCTTGCTGTAAAGGGCGATTTAATTGTAACCCAGGATTACGGAGTAGCGGCAATGGCACTTGGCAAAGGCTGTTTTTGCATAAACCAGAACGGTATGATTTATGATTTGTCAAATATCGATTCGCTTTTGCTTTCGAGGCATATCGGCAAAAAGATAAGACGAAGCGGCGGCAGAATCAATTCTGTTCCTAAACGAACAAAAGACGATGACAAAAATTTTGAAAAGAACTTTACAGACATAATAAAAGAAGCTCTTGCATAATGCAGGAGCTTCTTTATTGAAAAATTTATTTTCTGTTCCATGCCGAAGGGGAGAAGAATATTAAAAGAGGGAATATTTCCAGTCTGCCTGCAAGCATATCCAGCGAAAAAACAATTTTACTCAATGCAGAAAACTGTGAAAAATTATACATGGGTCCAACTTCACCTAAGCCGGGTCCGACATTGTTAAGGGTTGCAGCAACAGCGGTAAAGCTTGTAACAAGATCAAATCCGTCAATGAGAATTATAAGTAATGATGCAACAAATACAAGCATGTACGTTGCAAAATAAACGTTTATTATACGTATTGTTTCATGATTTATCGGCTTAGAATCCATTTTGAGAACCTTTACACTACGTGGGTGTATCAATGACGAGAGTTGTTTTTTTACAGTTTTGGCATAAACCACAAAGCGATAAACCTTAATGCCGCCACCTGTACTTCCGGCACATGCACCGACAAACATAACCATTACAAGAATCGCCTGGGAAAGAGACGGCCATAAGTTAAAATCAACTGTTGAAAAGCCGGTGCTGGTCATTATACTGGAGGTCTGAAAGAAAATATCGGTTAAATTAAAATATTCACGTGCAGAAATGAACAAAGATGTTCCTACAATAGCTGTTGCTGCAAAGTAGATAATTAAATACCATCTGAGTTCTTCGTTAGCAAATGCTTCTTTAAACCTTTTTGCAAGTATAAGGAAGTAAATATTGAAGTTAACACCAAATAAAAGCATAAACACAGATATGATATTTATTGCTGCCGTAGAATAAGAAGCAATAGATGTATTGAGTGGTGCAAAGCCGCCGGTACCTGCTGTTGAGAAAGCTATACAAAAAGAGTCAAACACGGGGACATCGGCTACAAGCAGCAAAATTACCTGAACTACTGTTAGCGAAAGATAGATAAGATATAAAATTGATGCGCTCTCTTTAAGCTTAGGCACAAGTTTGCCGACAGACGGGCCGGTGCTTTCAGCCTTTAGTATATATACAGCCTGACCGCTTGCCTGTGGCATAATTGCCAGAATAAAAACAAGAACCCCCATACCACCAATCCAGATTGTAAAGCAACGCCAGAAGGAAAGTCCTTTCGACAAGGCTTCTATATCAGTTAATATTGTTGAGCCGGTTGTGGTAAATCCTGAAACAACCTCAAAAAGTGCGTCAATATATGAGGGGATTTCTCCTGACAACCAAAAGGGAAGTGCTGCGATAAGAGAAATAATAATCCATGAAAGAGTTGCAACAATAAAACCTTCTCTGGCAAAGAAACGACGGTCGGACGGTTTCTTTAATTTGATTAAATAACCTATTAAACCAAACACAAGAGCACACATGAGAAGAATTGTTGCGGTATTTATTTCTTTGTAAATCAATGACACAACAGCGGGGAGCAGCATAAACAATGAAATTGTAAACACAACCCAGCCTGTGATGTATCTAATTATAGAATAGTTCATAATTAATGACCCTTTTCAAAAATATCTGCAAGAGATGAAATCTTATTGGTATCAGTTGCGGTTGTAACAACAACCACTGTATCGCCGATTTCGAGAGTATCGCTTCCTTTAGGGATTATCATTTTGCCCTTTCGTGTTATACAACCGAGTATAACATCTTTACGTATTTTTAAATTCATAATCGGAACACTTACAATATCTTGGGTAGAGGGAAGCTTCTTTACCCTTAATTCAAGAGCTTCAGCTTTTCCACCAAGCATCTTATATAATGTGAGTATTTCATCAAGATGCTCAGAATTGCTCATCGCACGAACATATCTGATGATTTTTTCAGCCGTAATATATTTTGAAAACACTGGTATTCCGATAGGAAGATTTGCAAGTATTTTTTCAAAAGATATGCGACTTATCTTTGTAATGATTTTTGCCTTAGAGGCTTCATTTGCATAGAGCGATGTAAGAACATTACCCTCGTCAAAATTTGTAAGAGAAACAAAAGCATCTACTTCGTTTATACCTTCTTCTTCCAAAAGCTCCTCATCCGAGGCATCACCGCAAAGAATCATAGCCTTAGGAAGGCTTATGCTTAGTTCCTGACATCTTACAGGGTCTTTTTCTATGATTTTAACAAGCTGCTTTGCACGAATGAGCTTTTCGGCAAGGTAATACGCAATTTTTCCTCCTCCTGCAATCATTGTAGATTTTACCGGCTTTGCTTCGATTCCGATTTTCTTCAGAATAGGTCTTGTTTCATATAAGGGAAGAACAACAGAAATATAGTCTCCTGTATAAAGCTTAGTTGTACCTTTGGGGATGATGATTTCTTCACCGTGTTCAACTATACAAACAAGCATTTTGTCTGAAATCTTTGAACGTAATTCAAAAATTTCCATATTGTCAAGTGGAGATTTCTCGGGAATTTGTATACGAATAATGGTTGTTCGTCCTTTTGCAAATGTATCAACCTCAAGTGCAGACGGAATCTGTATAAGACGTTCAATTTCATTTGCAACGGTAATATCGGGGTTAATGGCCATTGCAAGACCGAGTTCTTCCTGGATAAAACGGATTTCAGAATAGTATTCGGGGTCACGTACACGGGCAATTGTTTTGCAATTGCCGGCTTTTTTTGCAATAAGGCACGACAACAGACTGGTTTCGTCATTGTCCGTAACAGCAATTAAAACATCAGCGGAGGCAATTCCCGCTTCAATCTGAGCCTTATAGCTTGTACCACTTCCGACAACACCTTGAATATCAAATGTATTAACAGCCTGTTCTACAATAGCAGGGGAGGTATCAAGTAAGGTAATATTATGCCCTTCGGCCCCCAGCTGCTCGCAAAGTGTAAAACCTACCTTACCGCCACCTACAATAATTATTTTCATATAAGTTTATGCTCCTTTTAATTGGATTGTTCTTCAATTACAGCCCTGAGCTTTGAGAAAACCATTTTCTGGCTTGAATAGAGGCTGTAATTTCCGGAGAAAAAGTAGCTCACAGCAGATGCAAGAGCGAAGTACAATAATCCCTCCGAGCCAAACAGCTCTACACTTAAATTAATAGACGCCACAGGACAGTTTACAACACCGCAATACAGTGCTATAAGTGCTATTGCAGAAGCAAATGAAGGATTAAGTCCTAACATTGGTGCCACAAGTACGCCGAAGGTTGAGCCTATAAAAAATGTAGGAACAATTTCGCCGCCTTTAAAGCCTACCGAAAGAGTTATTGCCGTAAATATCATCTTGAGCAAAAATGCTCCCGGAGCAGCATTTCCGTTTTCTACAGCATTTACAATTATGTTCATGCCGGCACCATTGTAATCCTGATTTCCAACAAGAACTGTCAATAAAATAATTAAGATTGAACCGACAACTATTCTCAAATAACGATTTTTAAAATATTTAGCGGCAAATTTACCTGTTTCGTGCATCAGCGTTATGAAAACGATGCTCAATAAGGCTACAAGAAGGGAAAGTGCAAGCACCTTAAGAAGTGTAAGCGCTTCAAATTCAGGAACAAAAGAAAGGGTAAAGGCTGTTTTTTCCACACCGAGAAGCTGTGCTATCATCTGTGCAGAAATTGCTGACATAAGAGCAGGGAAAAGTGCTCCGTAGTGCATAATGCCAACGCTTACAACCTCTAAAGCAAACACTGCAGCCGCCAGAGGCGTTCCGAACACTGCACTGAAAAGACCGCTCATACCGCACATTATTAACACAGACGAAGTATAATTCTTTAAATTCATCTTTCTTGCTGCAGAAGAGCCTATGCTTCCTCCAATCTGCAAAGCAGCACCTTCTCTGCCCGAAGAACCGCCGCAAAGATGTGTGAGAGCAGTTGCAACCAAGATAAGCGGTGCAACCCTTACAGAAATCTTATCGTTGGTTCGTACAGATTGTAAAATAGCATTTGTACCTCTGTCTTCATCCATTCCACAAACATGGTAAAGAAAAACAATAACAATACCCGCAAATGGTAATGCAAACAAAATCTGCGGATATGTTTCACGTGCGTGAAGTCCTATGTCAACAGCGTAATGAAACAATGCTCCCGCTAAAGCACAGACCGCACCAATGAGTATTGATAAAGCTGACCATTTAAAAAGGTTTAATATATATTCTGTTGGTTTTTTAAAATTAGAAACGCAATCCAAGTAAATCACCCCACATAAATAACAAATCAATATTACTCTATCACACAGAAAAAATTATGTAAAGTCATTTTTTCATATTTCTTGACAGGAGAGAGGTAAAACAATATAATATATAATAAGGTATTATTTAAGTTAGGAAGGTTTATTATGAAAAGGTTTTTATCATTAGTTTTATGCTTAGTTATTGCATTATCGTTTTCCGCATGCGGAAATGATAACAGCACGTCAGTTACACCTACGGAAGATGGTGCAAACGGTGAAATTATTCCCAATGATGTGCCTGCCGGAAGCGAAGCAGACATCGCAGTCCGTAAGGCTGTTTCAGCATATCTCGACACTTTTATTTCCTGCGATTTTGATGCTATAAAAGCGGCCATTCATCCTGATGATATGCAGTATTTCAATTTCGATTCTGAAGACCAGATGACATTTTATAACACGATTTTTCCTCAGATTAAATACAAATTCGAATTTGTATCGGAATACGAGGGTGTTTACGGCGTTATGACTGAGATAACATCTCCCGATATGGCGGAAGTTTATGGTACTATAATAACCGCATATATCGATTCTGCAACAGGGGAAAGTAATGCGTCTGCACGTGAAATCATTGAAAACAGCGGCGACAGAATGATTGAAATGCTTAAATCTCCCGACCTTAAGAGAAGGGTTGGAAGGCTTTATATCTATGTTGAGTATATAGACGG